>JARFRT010000599.1 GCA_029287105.1 Akkermansiaceae bacterium
GCACGAGTCTCGTGGGCTCGGAGATGTGTATAAGAGACAGATCTGGAACTGGCCAAGAAATTCTTCCCCAGACTCGTTGGCTTGCGTGACGGCCGCATGGTCTTTGACAGTGCCCCGTCCGAGTTAAGTGACCGCGAGTGCCGCAAACTCTATCAACTCGACCAGCCCGGCCATGGATAAGCTGTCCAGCAAACTGAGCTTCAGGGGAAACGGCCGGAAACTGACCGTGCTCGCCCTGTTGTTTTTGCTGGCTGTTTGTGCGTGGATTTTAGGCCCCATGCCGGAGCGGCCGCCCGGCAGCAGCGAAGGGTTTTTCAGTGCGGCCCTGCATCCCACGCTCACTGACCAGAGTCAGAGCCTGCCGGACGACGCCACCCCCTTCGCGACCCGCATTCTGCGGGAGATGGGAACCACGCTCCGATACGCGTTGATTGCCATGAGCATGGCGGTTCCCGCCGGTCTGTTTCTGGGGTTTTTCGCCTCCACCACCTGGTGGCCCGAGGGGGCGCAGGGACGTGTCATGCGGATGCTGCTGCATCCGTTGCACATCGCGGTAAGGCTCCTGATCACCTTGATGCGTTCGATCCACGAACTGATCTGGGCGATTTTTTTCCTGGCGGCGCTGGGTCACGAACCCATCACCGCCTGTGTCGCGCTGGCGCTGCCGTTCACGGGCACGCTCGCCAAGGTGTTTTCCGAGCTCATTGACGAACAACCGACCCAGGCACGCGACCACCTCACTGCTTCCGGGGCGAGCCCGATCCAAGCATTTCTAACAACATTGATCCCGCAGGCATTGCCTGACATGGCGACGTACACGCTGTATCGGTTCGAGTGCGCGCTACGCTCCTCGGCGGTGCTTGGTTTCATTGGCGTCGAAACCATCGGCCTATCGATTCGGCGATCATTTGAAAACAACTTTTACCGTGAACTTTGGACTGAGCTTTACTTGCTGCTGGCGGTGATCGTGGTGGTGGATATCCTCGGGTCAAGACTGCGCAAGCGGCTCAACACGATCCCCCCGCGCAAACGGCTGGTCGAGCTGGTGGAATCAGCAGCAAAGAACATCAAAAGGCTCAAGCGCACGGCACCGCGATGGAAGATGACACGCGTGCTGTTCTGGTCGACCGCCCTGTTGACATTGCTTGCCTGGTTTCCCGGCCTTGTGCACATCGACACCGAATCCCTGACGCGGGAGACGGGGCAGCTGGATCGGGCGGCCCGGATCACCCATTTCGTCGCCCAGATAACCCCTCAGCCAGTGCGGGAAAGCGGGCTGTGGGGTGACGCCATACCCTGGGCGGGTGAGTTGTGGCGCGCGAACGGTCGCGAAGCCCTCACCAACACGCTGGCGATGGCCACGGCGGCCATCATCATTTCCGCGCTGGCCGCATGGTTGTTCCTGCCTTGGGCCAGCCGCGCTCTCGCCAGTGCCCAGCCGCTGGGTATTTTCAGCGGCCGCGCAAGCAAGCTCAGGGACATGGCATGGAGACTGTGCGGTCTGGTCACACGGGTATTTTTCATCATTAGCCGGGCGATCCCTGAATACATCTACGCCTACCTTCTGATCGGACTGTTAGGAATCAGCGCCTGGCCGTTGGTCCTTGCGCTTGCCTTGCACAATTTCGGTATTCTGGGCCGGCTTTGGGGTGAGGTGATTGAGAACCAGCCGCCGGCCTCGGCGCGCCAGTTGATGCATACGGGGTCGGGTCGGCTGCAGTGTTATTTTGCCAATTACGTGCCGGTGTCCTTCAATCGATTTTTAATGTATCTCTTCTACCGCTGGGAGACCTGCGTGCGGGAAGCCACGATTCTTGGCATGCTCGGGTTTGCCTCGCTCGGGCTGCAGATCCATCTGGCTCGCAATTTGTTCCGGGCCTATGACGCCATGCTGTTTTACGTCCTGCTTGGGGCGGCCGTCATCTTCCTGGGGGATCTCGTCTCCTTCTTCCTGAGGCGAGCTCTCACGAAGGCTTGATTTTGCCGGTGAAATTGTGTATGGGCTGGGTCGATGTCACATCGCAAGGAAACCATCCTCAGGGAAAGGCATTCATTCCCGCACCCGTCAGCCACGGCGAGAAAGGCGGGATTGATAGGCATCGCCTTTGCTTTGTTTTTTCTCGTCAAAGAGCAGCTCCCGCTCGAATCGCCCGGTGCCCAGCACGACCCCCAATCGGTCCGCACCGGCCTGGCGATCCTCGCTCTGGCGGCGGTGCTCTGGCTCACCGAGGCACTCCCGCTGGCACTCACCGCGGTCCTGATCCCCGTGGTGTCGGCGCTGACCGGCGTGCTGGATGTCAGCGCCAGCTTTGCAAGTTTCTCCCACCCGTTGATCTTTCTCTTTCTCGGCGGTTTTGGCCTGGCGGCGGCCCTTTCGCGTCAGGGTCTCGACCGCTGGCTGGCGATGCGTATCCTTGTCCTCGGCCGAGGCAATTTTCATACCACGGCAATGGCTTTATTTCTCGTCACCGCCCTGCTTTCGATGTGGATATCCAACACGGCGACCGTCGCCTTACTCCTTCCGGTAGCGCTTGGTATCCTCGGTAATATTTCCATCCGCTGTGATGGCTCCGTCTCGAACCGGGTCGCCCCCTACCTGCTGTTAGGAATTGCCTACTCGGCGAGTATCGGGGGAATCGGCACCTTGATCGGGAGCCCGCCCACCGCGATCGCCGCGGCCCATTTGAAGATCAGTTTCACCGAGTGGTTGGCGGTAGGCATTCCGTGCGTCCTGATTTTACTCCCTGTGTTGTTTGTGTTGCTCCGGCTTCTTGCGCGACCCGGAAACGTGCCCCGGTTCGAAGTCGAGACCGAGACGTTCCCCTTCAATGGGAAGCGCATCCTGACGCTGGCCATTTTTCTCGTTGCCCTGTGTGGTTGGCTGTTCAGCGGTCAACTCGCCCGGTATTTTGGCATCACCCATTCCTTTGACACGATTGTAGCGATGACTGCCTTGCTGGTGCTGGCCGCGTGTCGACTGGTCGACTGGAAAGACATCGACCGGGCTACCGACTGGGGGGTGCTGTTGCTCTTTGGCGGGGGCATCACGCTGAGCAAGATTCTCGGCAGCACGGGAGCGAGCTACTTCCTGGCCCATGGGATTCAGGCACTCACCCAGGGGTGGCCTGTCATCCTGCTTGTCGGCGCGGTGGTTACCTTTGTGATTTTCCTCACCGAGTTGTCCAGCAATACGGCTAGCGCGGCATTATTGGTGCCGATTTTTGCGGCGGTTGCGATCGACATGGGGATGCCGCCGGCCTCGATCGTCCTGCCGCTGACGATGGCGGCCTCGTGCGCCTTCATGCTGCCGGTGGCAACGCCGCCCAATGCGATTGTCTTTGGTTCGGGAAAAATCCGGCAGCGGGACATGATCCGTATCGGGCTGGTGCTTAACCTTGTATTCGCGTTGATCCTGACACTTGTGGGCCACGCCTATTTTTAGGGTGGGAGCCGCGGGTCGGGCACCCGTTATTTCGCAAAAAACAAGTAAGACGCGGCCGCACGCCACGTAGATGAACTATGTGCTTACCCAAGGTTTTCTTACTAAGCGCGGCAATGTCCATGGCGGCCTATGGGTCGGGCGCGCTGGTTCAGGCGCCCCCCGCAAACACCCCCGACACACTCCGGGAAGCCATTGAAGACCTCCGCAGCAACTACGGCAACCGTTACCCCCGGGCCGCACATTTCCTCCAACGCCTGAAGCAGCCTGAAAACAGGTCCGGAGCCGGGTATCTCAAGCTCCAACGCGAAGCGCTGTCGGCCCACCCGCTGATGCACAAGTCCCCGCTTCTTTTTGTCGTGCGCCCCCAGTATGTCACCGATCACCACAATACGGAGACCATGTTCCAGACCGGTGAAATCTGCACGGGAAAATACCGTCCCGGCGGACCGCTGAAGTCCTTGGATCTTGTCACCGGGGAAATCACCAGCCTCTGTGACCCGGGCCCGGATGGCCACCTGCGAGATCCCGATGTCCGTGCCGATGGAAAACGGATCGTCTTCTCGATGCGGCGGCATATTAAAGAGGACTACCACATTTATGAAATCGATGCTGACGGGTCCAACCTGCGCCAATTGACCTCGGCAGCGGGTGTCTTCGATATCGACCCGTGCTACCTGCCGGGGGGGGACATCGTCTTCACCTCGTCGCGCGACCCCAAGTACTGCGGCTGCAATCGCCACATCATGGGAAACCTCTTCAGAATGGAGGCCGACGGCGCCAATATCCACCAGATTGGTAAGAGCGGGCTGTTCGAAGGGCACAGCGCGATGATGCCCGACGGACGGGTGCTCTATGACCGCTGGGAGTATGTGGACAGGAACTTCGGTGATGCCCAGGGGC
>JARFRT010000581.1 GCA_029287105.1 Akkermansiaceae bacterium
TAGTTTGAAGGAGGGGCAGTCGAGGGCAAAGCTGAAACAGGCATTGCAACGGCTCGGTACCGTCATGGACGTTCCCTCCATGCAGCTTTCAGCCCGCGACCCGTTCGGTTTTTTGGGCCACGACTCGGCAAGGATTTTTGAACGCAGCGAGTCCGGGGACGGGGGCTACGAGAGCAGTGATGGCAGGATGCACCTGATGTTCGTCCGGCCTTCCGAGGCTGTTTCCGGATACCGTGCGACGCGGCAATGGATCTTACAGGTGCAGGATGCCGCGAAGGCATGGCAGGATGGTGGAGACCATGCTTGGGTCGACCTTGCCTACACCGGGGGGCCCGTATTCACCTCGGAGGTCGGCGACGGCATGGAAAAAGATGTGCGTGGAACCGTGGGCCTGACCCTTTTGTTGGTCAGTTTGCTGTTCTGGTGGATGCAGAAACAGCTCAGGTTGCTCCTGACGCTGGCCGGAATGTTGGCTCTGATCTTTGTGGTGACCCTCGGTTTTGCCAGCCTGATCTACGGTGACCTGAGTATGTTGAGTGTTGGTTTCGCCTCCATCCTGATTGGCCTGGCCGTCGATTACGGCATGGTGGTCTGTCAGGAGGCAAGGGTCTCCGGGCAAAATGAAGCGCACCTCCGTGGCGCCGTGACCAAGGGGATTGCTTGGGCTGCGATAACGACGGCCGCCGTTTTTGCCGCGCTCTGTTTAAGTAGCCTGCCCGGTGTGCGGCAGCTCGGCGTGCTGGTGGCCATCGGCATCCTTGCAGGCGCGGCCGTGATGCTGCTGCTCTACGTGCCCATTGTGAGTCGGACACGATTGAATACTCTCTCCCGGGCGGCTAAAACCAGTGAGTCGGGTCGGACTCGCCCAGGGCACGGGTTTTTGCCTCCCCGCTTCGCCACCCCGGTTCTCGCTGGAGCGGTACTGGCTTCCGGGCTGATCGTCACCGTGATGCACCCGCCTCGGCTCACCTTTGATTTTTCCGTGATGCAGCCCAATTACTCGCCAGGGATGGAGGCGATGACCCGGATTAAGCACCGTTTCCCGGCATGGAACAGCCTCGGAATCCAGATCGTGGTCGAGGCTGCCGATGACCAGCAGATGCTCAAACGTCTTCGCGAAGCGCAAACACGAATGGATGCGTCGGTGGCCCGGGACGAGATCACGAGCGGATTCATGCCCACCGGAATATGGCCAGACATGGCTCGCCAGATGCGTAACAGGGCCAAACTCGCCCACCTGCTTGAGTCGGAACAACGCCTTTTGACAGAAGCCCATGAGATCGGATTTTCGGACGACGGGATGTCGCTCTCTCTCAGCACCTTCGAAGCACTGGAGGCATTCCATGAGCGCAAGGGGCTGATCTATCCGCGGAGCCATGCAGCGTTGGAAATTCTGCAAAGCTACCTCTGGCGTAATCCGCAGGGCGGGGGCGTGGCCAATGGGCGCATCGTTAGCGATGTCGCGGCAAAGCCTAGCAGTAGTGACCTGGCGGTGCTCAGAAAACTCAATGCCAATGGCGCATACACCTCCGGATGGTCACTGCTGAGCCCCGCCGTGCTGCCCATGATCCACCGTGACATAACCCATGTTTTTGTACCCATGGGGGCGATACTGCTGGTGATGCTGGTCATCGTCTTCCGTGACATACGCGACGTGGTGCTGGTTTCCAGCTGCCTCGCCGCCCCGATGCTGGTGACCGTTGCCGGGATGCGCATACTGGGGGTCGACTGGGATATGCTCAATATCATTGCCATCCCCCTCCTTCTGGGTATGGGCATGGATTATGGCATCCATATGGTGATGGCGTTGCGGCGTCACGCCGACCAGCCGGAGAAAGTCTGGCACGGGATCGGAAAGGCGTTGATGTTCTGCGGGGTATCCACGGCCATTGGCTTTGGCTCGCTCGCCATGGCTTCCAACGACGCCCTCGCCGGCATGGGAACACTGTGCGCGATCGGGATTCTGCTCACCATGCTGTGCTCGGTGTTTGTAATGCCCGGCGTTTGGCACGCCCTGCACGCAAAAAAGTGAACCAAACGGGTGAAATCACCCACTTCCCACCCCCGGTCGCTCCGGCGGAGAATGACCGGCAATTCACGTATTCACTAAGATTTCCTGATAATAACAGAAGCCTTAGTAGTCGGCCGAAAACCACGAAAAACGCGCCCTATATCAAAAAAGATCGAAATAGGAGAGATTTTTTTTGACAGCCGCCCACTCTCTGCTAGCTTGCCGCCCGCTTTCCCTCGGTAACTCAAGTGGATGCGTTGTTTCGAGAATCCGATTTTTCGGTGTTGAAACGGCGGATTTCTTAGGAAATCAAGGGAGGCGAACACGGGCGAACGCTCTTGTAGCTCAGGGGTAGAGCGCGTCCTTGGTAAGGACGAGGTCGCCGGTTCAATTCCGGCCAAGAGCTCCAGTCCAGAGCAATCAACCAATAAAAAAAACCAGCAGCCCCTCAAAAGGGCAATCAACAGAACAAAACATCATGGCTAAAGAAGCATTTGAAAGAAACAAGCCACACGTAAACGTCGGCACAATCGGTCACGTTGACCACGGCAAAACAACGCTCACCGCAGCAATCACCAGCATTCTTGCTGAAGCAGGCGGCGGACAGGCTATGGCATACGCTGATATTGACGCTGCTCCCGAGGAGCGCGAGCGCGGTATCACCATCTCCACAGCACACGTCGAGTACGAGACAGCAAAACGTCACTACGCTCACGTTGACTGTCCAGGTCACGCTGACTACGTCAAGAACATGATCACCGGTGCCGCCCAAATGGACGGCGGTATCCTCGTCGTGTCCGCAGCAGACGGCCCAATGCCCCAGACCCGTGAGCACATTCTGCTTGCCCGTCAGGTGGGTGTCCCCGCTCTTGTTGTGTTCATGAACAAGACGGACCAGGTCGACGACGACGAGCTTCTCGAGCTCGTCGAAATGGAAATCCGCGAACTCCTCAGTGCCTACGAATTTCCCGGTGACGACATCCCCGTCATCAGCGGTTCCGCTCTCAAGGCCCTCGAAGGCGATGCCGAGCAAAAGGCAAACATCCTCAAGCTCATGGACGCTGTTGACAGCTACATCCCTGAGCCCGAGCGCCCCGTGGATCTGGACTTCCTCATGCCAATCGAGGACGTGTTCTCCATTGAAGGTCGTGGCACCGTTGCTACCGGCCGTATCGAGCGCGGTATTGTCAAGAAGATGGAAGAGGTCGAGATTGTCGGTATTCGCGACACCCAGGTCACAACCGTCACCGACATCGAGATGTTCCGTAAGCTTCTCGACGAAGGTCGTGCCGGCGACAACGTCGGACTGCTCATGCGTGGTCTCAAGAAGGACGACCTCGAGCGCGGTCAGGTTATCGCCAAAAAAGGTAGCGTGACTCCCCACACTGTGTTCAAAGGTGAGATTTACGTTCTCAGCAAGGACGAAGGTGGCCGTCACACACCGTTTTTCAGCAACTACCGTCCTCAGTTCTACTTCCGTACAACAGACGTTACCGGCAGCATCAAACTTCCCGACGGCGTCGAGATGGTGATGCCTGGCGACAACGTTGAGCTCGAAGTTACCCTCATCACTCCCATCGCCATGGAGAAGACCATGCGCTTCGCTATCCGCGAAGGTGGACGCACCGTCGGTGCCGGACGTGTGGGTGAAATCCTTGTCTAAGTCAACTTAGGTCTGGCGGCTTTCTCCCCGAAGGCTGCCGATAGGCTGGTTTTGGGGGCACTTCGGTAGTGATACGGGAGTGCCCCTCAGTCGCCTAAGGAAATAAACATCACCCCGCGCAAAAGCGGGGTATCAGCGGCAGCGTAAGGAAAAGCAAAGACATCACAGGGAAGTAGTTCAATTGGTAGAGCGTCGGTTTCCAAAACCGAAAGTTGCAGGTTCGAGTCCTGTCTTCCCTGCCATCTTTCCCGACCCATACCTCCAAACGGCTATCAAGCCACCCAAAAGCACCCAACCAGCCAGCACCACGCAGGCTACTCCAACCAAAAGTATGTTCAGGAAAATCGCCACCTTTATCCACGAAGTCAAAGCCGAGCTCCGCAAGGCCTCATGGCCGTGGGAAAATGATCCCAAGATCAAGGGCTTCCAAAAATACAAAGAACTGGTCGACTCCACCCTGGTGGTGCTCGTCGCCATGATCCTTCTCGCCGGTTTCGTTTCTCTCTTCGACGTGCTCGCCACCAAGGTGCTCGCGATGCTGACCAACCTCGCTCTCTAGTCCGTCATCTCTCTCCGCCTCTCCCCGTTGATCGGTCAGTCCGACCTGCGGCAACCAAGGCAGACAACCACCTCCAACCACTTTTTCTACCCACCACCTCAGCTCATGCCCGCCATCCCAGAAGCACGCAAGCAATGGTTCGTCGTCCACGTTCTCTCCGGCCAGGAGCAGAAAGTGCGCGATCGCATCAAACGCCTCGTCGAATCCGAGGAAATGGGAGACTACGTCTTTGATGTCCTCGTCCCCCAGGAGCGCGTTGAGGAAAACCGCAAGGGCAAGAAGATCGAAACCAAACGCAAATTCTTCCCCGGATACGTCATCGTCAACATGAAGCTCTTTGATGAGAACAATGACCTTGTCGATAAGACCTGGTACTTCATCAAGGAAATGGATGGCGTCATCGGCTTTGCCGGCACCAAGCACAAGCCCATCCCCATGCGTCAGCGTGAGGTCGAGGGAATGCTCGGCCAGATCAAGGAACGCGAGGAAAACGTCCGACCCGCCATCAGCTTTGAAACCGGTGACGCGGTCAAGGTCGGAGACGGCCCCTTCGAAGGTCAAACAGGCATTATCGAAGAAATCGATCACGAGACAGGTAAACTGCTGGTTTCCGTCACCATTTTCGGACGGGCAACACCCGTCGAGCTCGAAGCATGGCAAGTCGAAAAAGCCTAGCGGACCACGCACCCGCCCCATTCACAAAAAATCATCCCATCTAACCACTAAACCAACACTATCATGGCCAAGGAAATTAAATCCGTTCTCAAACTGCAAATTCAAGCAGGTCAAGCCAACCCGTCCCCACCCGTCGGCCCCGCACTCGGTCAGGCCGGTGTCAACATCATGCAGTTCTGCAAGGACTTCAACGCCTCCACCCAAAAGCAGGCCGGCGATCTTCTGCCCACTGTCATCACCGTTTACAAGGACGCATCCTTCACCTTTATCACCAAAAATCCACCCGCAGCGGTGCTTCTCAAGAAGGCTGCCAAGATTGCATCCGGATCCGGTGAGCCGAACAAGGAAAAGTGCGGCAGCATCTCCAAGGCACAACTGATGGAAGTCGTGAGCCTCAAAATCGCTGACCTCAACACCGACGATCCCGAGCAAGCCGCCAAAATTCTCGCCGGCACCGCCCGCCAGATGGGCCTCGAAATCACAGGCATGTAAAGGGCATCGGTCAGGTTGCCCAACCTTTCCGATCCAACAATCTCTCATCCTTAAAGCGGCCGAAAGCCGCTTCGACGAACAAAACCGCAGGAGGAACAAGGCATCGCGCCAAACTCCGCCCGCACTGCAACCAAAACAATGAGCAAAAGAAGCAAACGCTACCAACAGGCGGCCGAACTTGTCGACGCAGACAAGCAATATGGCCTCGAAGATGCCGTGGAGATCATTAAAAAGTTCCCCGCACCCAAGTTTGACCCCACCGTCACACTTTCCTTTAAACTGGGTATCGACCCCCGGAAGAGCGAGCAAATGGTTCGCGGCTCCGTCGCACTGCCACACGGCACCGGCAAAAATGTCCGCGTCGTTGTGTTCGCCACGGGCGACGCTGCCAAGGCCGCCGTCGCCGCAGGCGCTGAAGAGGTAGGCATGGAGGATCTGATCAAAAAAGTCCAAGGGGGCTTCACCGATTTCGACGCCGCCATCGCCACCCCGGACGCCATGCTTGAGGTGCGTAAGATCGCCCGTGTCCTCGGACCGCGTGGCCTCATGCCCAACCCGAAGACAGGCACCGTCACCGAAGACACCGCCGCCGCCGTCAATGCGGTCAAGGCGGGACGCATCGACTACAAACTCGATAAGAATGGCAACGTTTCCGCCGCCGTCGGCAAAGCGTCCTTCACCGCTGACAAACTCACCGAAAATTCCACCGCGTTGATCGAAAGCGTGATCAAGGCCAAGCCGGCAACCGCGAAGGGCAATTACATCCAGAATGTTACCCTCGCAGCCAGCATGTGCCCGGGGGTCGCTCTTGAATCCTCGCTTTACACCGTTAACTAATCAACCCAAGGAGATACAACCATGAATCCTGATAAGAAATACATCATCGACGAGCTTTTCGAGCGCGTTAACTCATCCCCTTTCGTCCTGGTGGTTGATTACACCGGCATGACGGTTCCTGAGTTCGACGAACTCCGCAATCGCCTCGTCCAAAACGGCTCCGAGTGCCACGTCGCCAAGAACTCTTACATGCGTAAGGCTCTTGAGAACGCCAAGCTCCCCGATATCAGCGAGCACCTTCTGGGCCAAACCGCCTTTGTCACCGGTGAAGCCGATGTCTGTGGTGCCGCCAAAACCATCAAGAGCTTCGTCAAGGAATTTAACAAACCGGAAGTCAAAACCGGCATCCTCGATGGCGACATCCTCGACAGCCAGCAAATCGCCGCACTCGCCGATCTGCCGTCCCGTGA
>JARFRT010000095.1 GCA_029287105.1 Akkermansiaceae bacterium
CACAAACTCCGAGGACGGCTGGTTGTGCGCTTTTGATGACGCTGACGAGGGCTGCAATTTCCTGTTCCGGCTTGCGCCGTTGAGATGCCTTGCCGTTGATATAGCGGCGCATCGTCAGGTAGTTCTGGAGATTGTAGGCGAGAAAGCGGACATCCGGGTCACTTGCCGATTTTGGAGAAGTGGCGGGTCGCGCGGGTTTGGCCTGCGCCGCTTGTCGGGTCGGCCGCGCGGAGTCGGCAGTGGTCGCGCGGGCCTCGGGTGTCGACTGGTCCCAGTCGGCGGTGGATTTTTTTTCGTTGCAGGTGGTAACCAGCAGGCAGAAAAATGCCCCGAGAAGTATCGAGGCAGGCTTGCGCAGGGGCAGAGGACGGAGAAGGCGGGTCATACACGCTGGCAGGTAGGCTTAGGCATCGTCGAGCGGCTTAAGCGTCTTCGCGGTTTGGCCTAGGCTTTGTCGTCCTCCTTGTCTTCGCGCGGCAGGCTTTCCTTGGGCGCTGTGGTGACTTCGTCTTCGGCGCGCGTGATTTCGTGTTCGAATTCGTCTTTGGCTTTTTTGAATTCGCCCATACTTTTACCCAACCCGCGTGCGAGTTGAGGAAGTTTTTTAGCGCCGAAGAGGAGGAGGATGATCAAAAAGATGACCACCATTTCTGGATATCCGAGAGGTCCCATGAGTTTTGGTTGTTATTGGTGATTATGCGGGGGGGAGAGGCGGGGGGAAGCTAGTATCCGGATGCCGGTTTGGCAAATGGAATCGGCAGGGCGTTGTAAAATACATTACGTTGGCCAATCGATCAACTTTCAGGATTCCCTGGCAATTGCGCGTGATCGTTCGGCGGCGGCGTGTACGCCGGCGGCGATGCTGGTTTCGAATCCGTGGTCGGTCAGGGCGGCCAGTCCCGCCAGGGTGGTTCCGCCGGGGGAGGTGACCTGATTGACCAGGTCGCGTGGGCTCATCCCGGTTTGTTTGACCATCTGGGCGGCGCCGATGACGGTCTGGATGGCGAGTTGCAGGGCGTCGTTGGCGGGCAGGCCTTCCTTCTCGGCTTGGGCGGCGAGGGATTCGATAAAGGTATAGACGTAGGCCGGGCCGCTGCCGGAGAGTCCTGTGACCGCGTCGAGCTGGGATTCGGTGGTTTCGCAGGCCATGCCGGCTGATTCAAGCAATTGCCGGGCGAGAGCGATGTCTTGGGGGGTGGCATGGCTACCCGGAGCGATCCCGGTGGCGCCTAAGCCGATCAGGGCGGGTGTATTGGGCATGGCGCGGATGATGCGGGTGCCGGTCGGGCAGGCTTCCTCCATGGTTCCCAGGGTGACACCTGCGGCAATGGAGATGAGCAGGTGCTCGGGGGTCAATGCGGGGCTGATTTCTTTCAGGACGGTGGTGATGTATTGCGGTTTGACGGCCAGCAGAATGGTTTGGGCCCGGTTTGTCAGCTCCTGGTTGTCGGTAGCGGGCACAACATTCAGTTTTTCGACCAGGGCGGCGAGGGACTCGGGGTGGGGGTCGAAGGCCGAGACCTGTGACGGGGTGGTCACGTCCGATTTGATAATACCTGCGATGAGGGCGCTGCCC
>JARFRT010000115.1 GCA_029287105.1 Akkermansiaceae bacterium
ATGGATTTTCTGCAGTCCTGCGACGATTTGGCGGGCCTGGTGGTGGTCGACTCCGGGGCCGCGGTCATCCCTGAGCCTGGCGCTCATGGAAATCGTCCGGGTGCCATCCCTGAGAAGTTCGAGGGGTTTGGTGATACGAACGCGGACATAGAGTACGGCACCGCCAAGGCAGAGGGCGAGTATCAGGGTTGAGCCAATCAGGAATTGCTTCAACTGTTTCCTGATGGGGACGGTGATACTGTCTGCGGGGATGGAGATGAGGATGAAAATCTCCCGTGTGGAATCACTGGTTTGCACGTCGGACTGGGTGAAGGTGACGCGTGCGACTCCGATCATGCGTTCTTGTTGGGTGTCGTCGAGCGGGTTGAGGAACCATCGGCGCGAGGTTTCATCCCTTGCCTTGGTCATCGCTGACGAGGGCATGGTGACACTTAACGGGGTGTAGCCGGGTTGGTTGATACGGGCGAGAACGGCGCCGTCGGCCTGGACAATGTCGATTTGATCCGACCGTTCATCCGGTGGCGGGGGGATGGAGGCAAACAGCGGAGCCACATTGTACACGGCCTTGAGGATGCCATGGAATTCGCCGTTGGTTGTAAACATGGGTCGCACCATATCGAGTGAATACACCCCGGCGCTTTGGTCGTAATGAAGTTGGTCAAACCAGGTTTCGCCGGGACTTAGCACGGCCCCTTTCTGCCACCACGCTTCGTCGTTTTGCATGTAATCCGTCGTTTTTCTGGTGGCTGCTATCACACGCCCAAAGCGGTCGGTCACGAAGATCTCGTTGGCCAGCGGGTTGCCTGTTTGATACGACTTCAGCTGTCGGGCGAGCGAGTTGTTGAGGATCGTATTGAGAGGTTCGTCCGTGACGCTCATTCCGGTCCACTCGGCCTCGATACGTTGTTCCCTGACGGCTCGTTCTTTCGGGGTCAGTTGTTGTGCGCTGTTGTTGGCAAGCGTGAGTTGTTGCTCGGCGACGACGGAGATGTCACAAAATGACCGCAACTTATCGACTTCACGATCGACGGTCAGGGCGACGCTCCTGGCCAGCGCGTCGGCCTCGGCGTGGTAGAGCACGCCGCGTTCCGCGAGCAGGTGGCTGAAGCCGCGCTTCTGGATGACAAGCGCAATGGTGGTAATGGGAACCGCCGAAACGATGATCAGAGCAGCCGACAGCTTGTAGTTTAACCGCATCAAAGCGGTTAAACTTAGCAGATCTGCGGGCATGGGGAAAGGCAGAAAAAGGATGGGTCTATCAATGGTGGGGACGTCCGTATTCGGCGCAGGTGTGGCATTCAACCCGTCGAGCCGCCCTGGCAGGTCATCAAGGAACGGATCCCCGGTGGCAGTGACCTCAAACCCCGCAAGCAAAAAGTAAATCCACCGCAGCCCCAAGTGAAATCCTGTAAATTCTGTCCAGCGCCGCAGGCCACAACCGAAGTCTTCCTTTCGCGCATTTCGTCTTTTTTCGCGGTTAAAAATGAACTGGGAACCCAAGCCCACAACCCAAGCCACAACCGAAGTCTCCTTTCGCGGCCTTCCGCCTCTTTCGCGGTCAAAAACAAATAAAACGAAAGATTCCCGTCGCCATGCCCGTTTATCACGGGATGCATAAGCCGAGTAGAGTAAAGAAGGATGATTCAATGGCAAAGAGCCTGCCGGCATCAATGCAGTCCAACCTTCCAGCCATTGTAATGAGACGAGCCCCATGGATCGCTGCGGCATTCACCGCAATTCTGCCTGCCGGCATCATTGCGCCGACGGCAGCTGCGGCCGAAGCGACGCATGCAGCCCCTACCTTTCGGCTCCCTGAGAAAACCGACGCCCTCCTGGATCGCTATTGCTACAGGTGCCATGACGAAGATGAGCAGAAAGGCGATATCCGACTGGATAACCTGGCTGGGCTGGAGATCCCGAAGCGTTTGGATCTTTTGAACCGGATGCAGGAGCAAGTCTACTTCCAGCACATGCCGCCGAAACGGAAGAAACAGCCCAGTGAGGCCGAGCGCAAAGCGATCCTGGCGGTCATTTCGACCGAACTGGGCATTCACCATGCATCAACCTTGGAAGGCAAACTGCAGAAACCCGAGTTTGGTAATTACGTCGACCATAAAAAGCTGTTCTCCGGTGAATACAAAGATGTTCCGGGATTCACCTATGACCGTCGCTGGCTGATCAGCGAATATATATTCAATGCCAAGTTCCAGCGGATGCTGGAGAACCGCGCTCAACTAGGACGGAGAAAGAACAGAATAGCCGTAGTGGGAGGCAGCAAAATTCAAAACCTCAGCCTGGCCAACCCCTTTCTTCTGCCCAACGTTTCCGGCGTAAGGTATTACGCCAATGAGGATTTAACAGGAGGTCATTTGTCGAGCATGTTGACCAATGCTCAGAAAACGTCGGAATACATCACCGGCGATCTCGTGAAGCGCAAAAAAAGCCAATACCTTCCCGCCATCAATGAGATCATGGCACTCGAAGACGGGCATCATGCGACACTGGCCTCACGGCGCGAGTTTTTGGAGAACTTCGTGGCAAAATTTTGCGCCGATCTCTACGGCAACAAACATGAATCGCTGCTGCCGACTTTCACGCCTGTGAAACTCAAGGAGGTCAAGGCGCTCGCCGAGGGTGAAAAATACAAAAAGGCGCCGATTCACGTTGCCCAAAACATGCTGAAAGGCCTTGATGGGGATCGCACGGTTTATCAATTTCTGTTGGACCCGCACCACGAAAGCAAATCCGATGACGAATTTCGGAAATTGTGTGAGCGCACTTGGTTCTTCTTCGGTGATCACGAACGAAAAATCCAAGCACGCATGACTCTGCTCCGAGACTACATGCCCGAGTTTCGAGAACACGCGATCAAAGACAACGGGCGTAAAATCAAGCCGCTTGTCTATGCCCCGCTCGATGATGCCGAAATGGCCGTGGTCCGGGCATCAATCATCAAGCACCGTCGCAAAGGCGACCGCTACACTGAGGTGATTGAGAAGTGCATGACCGAGTGGGAACAAGCATTCGAGCAAGAACGCATTGCCGCCGGACCGCCGTCCGACAAGCTCCTGTCTGATCTTGTGCACCAACTGTGTGTGCAAATCCTGGAGCGATCACCCGACACCGCGGAGGCGAATGAGTATCTAACACTTTCAAAGGCTTACGTGACCAAGCTTGGCAATATCAAGGCCATCCAGAAGCTCATCCAAACTTTCATTCTATCGAGTGAATTCTCCTACCGTCAGGAATTCGGCACCGGAGCAGCAGACGAGCATGGTCGGCGGATGCTTTCCCCGCGCGATGCCAGTTATGCCATCGCCTACGCCTTAACGGATCAGAGCCCCGATGAAGAGCTGCTGCGAGCAGCTGAAAGCGGCAGGCTGAAGACCCGAGGGGATTACAAACGAGAGGTCCTCCGCCTCTTGAACAAGAGAGACACGAACTACCTCATTGACCCCGTGCTCGCCGACAAAAATTACCCGGATAACTCAACCAACACGGCCATACGGAAACTGCGGTTCTTCCGCGAGTTTTTCGGATACCCCGCCGCACTGGGCGTTTTCAAGGATGAGAAACGGTTCGGAGGAGACCGACTCGGAAACGCGACATCGCGGCTGCTCAACGAGACCGACAGAATCGTCGAATACATACTGGAAAACGACCAAAGCGTCTTTGAAGAACTGCTTACGACTGAAAAGTTCTTTGTCTACCACGACGGAGACAATGAGCGGATGCAGGCCGCCTCGGACCGGATCAAACGCATCTATGCGCATTTCAAGGACCTCGACTGGAAGAACTTCAAAAAAGAAGATCTGCTCGAGCACAGGGACCTCCTGAAAGAGGTCAAGATGCGAAGCGTCGACCCCGACCAGCTGGATGCGAGAAACCGCCAGGGTGACACTCTCAAGCTCTTCAAGAAGTCGATGACAACCATCACGGCCCGCTTGGACAAGGGCCAAAAGGAGGCGGCTCCCTACGACCTGTATCGGGGCTACGGCAACGATTTCATGAGCGGCTACAACATTTCCAAGTTTTTCAACATTCGCATGGATAACTGGGACTACGCAACGACCCAGCCGGCCAAGGTCGCCCATCGGAAAGGCCTGCTCACGCATCCGGCCTGGCTGATTGCCCATGCGAAAAACACGGAGACCGATCCCATCCACCGCGGCAAATGGGTCCGTGAAAAACTGCTCGCCGGCACCATCCCCGACGTGCCGATCACGGTCGACGCCGTCATTCCAGAGGACCACAACAAAACGCTGCGCGACCGATTGGCGAGTGCGACGGAAGTCAAATCCTGCTGGAAGTGCCACGAGCAAATGAACCCGCTTGGCTACGCATTCGAAAGCTATGACGACTTCGGCCGGTTCCGCACGGAGGAATCACTGGAATATCCGGATAACCTGATTACGAAAAGTCCGGATAAAGGAACGCTGCTGACAGACACACGCGACATTTACAAAACCCTGCCGGTCAATTCAAAAGGGCACCTGAAGGGAACCGGGGACGAGACGTTGGATGGGGACGTCGCGGATGCGGTCGACCTCGTTGAACGTCTGGCAAAATCGCGCCGCGTCCGTCAGTCGATTATCCGCCATGCCTTCCGCTATTTCATGGGGCGTAATGAATTTCTATCCGATTCAAAAACCATGATCGATGCCGAACAGGCCTATGTCGAAAACGGCGGCAGCTTCGATGCCGTCATCGTATCACTACTCACATCAGATTCATTTATTTACCGTAAAACCATAGAGAACTAGACCATGAACAGCAGAAGAAATTTTTTAAAAACGTCAGCACTGGGTGCAGGTGCCATGGCTCTGGCGCCCTCCTTTAACCAGCTGTTTGCGGCTTCGGGCAGCACCGGGATTCCCAAGCGCTTCATCTTCATCCGTAAATCGAGTGGTATCCGCCCCCTGGAAATGGCCCTCCGCGATTTTTCAGACAAGGACAAGGCGCTTGACGAGAAGAAGCAGCCTCTTGAAGTGGATCTGGACAAGCACGAGCTGCCCAAGTGGCTGCGGGGTCTGGACGCACACAAGGAGAACATGACCATCCTGCAGGGCCTCTCGGCCAAGATGAGTGAAAATGTGCACTATTCATTCTCATCCGTCATGGGGTGCTTCAAATCCAATCGCAACACCCTGAGCGCCATCAAGCGAACGACGATCGATTTTGAACTGGCCAAGCTCTTTCCCTCCCCGTTTGGGCACGTCGAGCTGTCGTTTGCCGGTGGCCGGTCGGGCATTGTCTCGGGGTATTCCGCACCGGCACCGCAAACGCGCAATTACTGCTACGCGGATCCGGATACCGCACGAAGCGAATTGTTCAAAGCCGTGCTCAACCCGGATGCCGTTAATTCCGACAATGACATGCTGTCATTTTTGAAGACCCAGGAGGGCCTCAAAGTCGGTGGAATCAGGGGGCATGAAAAGAGGCGCCAGGAGACGCAGATCGAATCCATTCATGCGATTCGTGAGCGCAACAAGAAGCTGATCACCCTTGCCGGATCGCTGGCCAGGCATCTGCCTGAGCTCGATCCTGTGCATGCCAATGGCGGCGCCAATGCGAGTACGCCTGAGAAACAGGCGGCCATGACGGACGTCCTGATCGCGGCATTAAAAGCCGGTTTGACCAACGTCGTCACCTACACGATTGATGACCTTGGCACGCCCATTACCGGTCTTCCGGGCAATGAAACGGACCGCGTCGGTATTCACCCCTTGGGGCATGATGAGGCCTTTGGCGGTGTGCCGGCCTGGAAGACCAGGGAGCAGATTCGGATCAGTCACGTGAATCAGATCAAGACCATTGTCGAACAACTCAAGCAGACCCCCGAGGGCAATGGCAGTATGTTCGACAACACCATGATCATGTACTTTCCGGAAAATGGCGAAACCCACCATGGCATCGGTTTGGAGTCCCCGTCCCTCATCATGGCTGGCAACAACTGCAATCTCGATATCGCAGGCCGCTATATCCGCTTGCCAGTCCTTGGCGTCGAAGGTCACAAAACCCTTGGCAACTGGTACACCACACTGCTCAATGCCCACGGAAATCCGATGAAACACTACGGCGACCTCGACCTGGAAATGGCGCGCAAGAAACTCGACCAAACGGGTGCCATCCACCAGTTCATTTCGTGAATTCTTGAGCCTGTTGACTGTGCATTGGGTGCATCCGTCGGAAAAACCCCTTTGACAAAGCGGTCCGGGAAATTGCGTTCACGAGCATCCAATGAGACAACGAACCTACTGGGCAGGTTATTGTTAGAGTCGTTTTCCCAGTATGAAGTTCTCCTTGAGAGAACGAGGCTTATCTTGCCATGACCTGGCGAACGGACCAGGTCCGTTCACTAGGCTGATAGCAGATTCGCCGTTGGCACAATAAACAACCTCGCCGCAAGCGGGGGGGGCTTTTGCCTGGCCGGCTCGTCAGACCGCCCATTGACCGACTACATTCCCTGCGGTCCTCATTTGCCGGTTTTTGCGCCTATTGTGCTTATTTCTTGCCGGATCAATGTTCCCTCGCAATATGACAAAGACCAAATCCGCCCTCCCAGAGGGTGGTCGCCCACCCAGGTTTCAGCGCCTTGCCCCGACGGAATAAGAGGCGGGAAACCTGTCGATTAACTAACAGATTATTCATCATGACCCATAAGGAACGAGTTTTAACAGCGCTTTCACACCGGCAGCCGGATCGCGTGCCATTGGAGATGAGCTTTACTCCGGAGTTCGCGCAACGACTTCGTAGCCACCTCTTTGGCGAGACAGGGGGCTCTCATAACCCGCACGGAGGGGGGAACGACTACCAGCTTGAGCAGGCACTGGATCTCGACGTCTTGCTCACCTCGGTGGGTTGGGCGAACTCCTATTACGCGGGAGACGTTTATAATCCCGGAGCAGATCACTACACCGACGAGTGGGGGGTCGATTGGCGGAACGTCGAGTACCACACGAAATTCGGCACCGGTTACTACACGGAGTTTTGTAATCCGCCACTGGCTGACGACGATGCGATCGCCTCCTACCAGGCTCCCGACCCGACACGTGCCGAGCTTTACACAGGCGTCGAGGATGCCGTGAAAAATTTTGGTTCCGAGTACTGGATTTGCGGCAGTTGCCAGACGACGATCTGGGAAACAGCCGTCGCCTTGCGCGGATTCGAGACCATCCTCATGGACTTGCTTGAGGAGCCTGAATTGGTCGGAAGTATCCTTGATATCCCGCAGCAATACCATCTGGAGGTTTGTCGGCGCCTCACCAAGCTGGGTGTTGATATGATCTGGCTCGGCGACGATTTGGGCTCTCAACATGCGATGATCATGGACCCGGATGCGTGGAGGGAAATTCTCAAGCCGCGGTTCGCCAGCATGATTTCCGAACTCAAGGGGATCAACCCGGATCTCAAGATCGCCTATCACACGGATGGTTATGTGGAACCCGTTATTGGAGACCTGATTGAAATTGGAGTGGACGTGCTCAATCCCGTGCAGCCCGCATCAATGAATCCATCGGATTTAAAGAGAAAATTTGGGGATAATCTCTCATTTATGGGTACGATGGACGTGCAGAATACCCTGCCATTTGGATCGGTTGATGATGTGCGCAAGGAGGTTGAAGATCGGATTCGCGTCGTGGGCAAGGATGGCGGCCTGATCCTTGCTCCAACCCATCACGTCCAGCTCGATACCCCGATTGAAAACCTCCTGGCAATGCTCGAAACAGCCAATCCCGGCTTTCAGATTCCCGAATAGCCGGTTCTACGGACAAGCTGCCGCAAAATCAATGATGGTGGCCGTGGTCGTGACTGTGGTCGGCGCAGGCGTGGCACTTGACCCAGATGCTGGTGCCATCGGTGTAGTGTTCTTTTTTCCAGATGGGGACGGTGGATTTGATCGAGTCGATGATGGCGCGGCAGGCGTCGAA
>JARFRT010000163.1 GCA_029287105.1 Akkermansiaceae bacterium
GAACAAGGACATGGCGATACCGATGTAGCCCGTTACAAGTCCGGCGATGGCCATGCCTTTTCCTGCGACGGCTACCGGGCTGCTTTTGATTTTCTTGAGTGACATGTGCCCGCAAATCACCGCAGGCAGTCCGAAGAGACCACCGAGCCAACAGGTCATGACGGCAAGAATCCCACACACCAGACTGGCAATGGAGAGCCCGTCCGTGGGGATGGTTCCCTGATAGGGAGGCTGGCCGGCATAGGTCTGCGGCGTGGCGTAGGGGGTGGTCCCGGCAACTTGGGTCCCGGCGGAGGGCTGGAACTCGGGTACGTCATTGAGCGGTAACCAGTCGGCCATGCCTTCGCGCCAGATGATGGTCGTGTTGTCAATTTGGCCGGAGGAAATGAGATTGTGGATTTCCAAATCGGAAACCGGACCGTGTTGTGTGTTGTCTTTGCCGTAAAACCAGTCTGCCATGGTGCGGGAAGCATCCCCGATATGGCGGGGTGATGCAATGCTGAATTTGCGAAGGCCTCTGCTCTTGGGCGCTTTTAAGGCTCGGCACGCCTGATCATAAGTTCTGGGCTTCAAACCCCAAATACCAAGGGGAGTGAGAAAATTTTAAATTTTAAATTTGAAATCGGAAAGCCAAGGCGAACAGGCTTCGACTGGAAATACTTCCGTGTATTTTGCCTAGGGGCTATTTGCCTTGGGCGATCTCCACTTCGTTCCGGTTCCACTTCGATCCGGTTGTCCCTTCCGTGGTTCCCCAATGAACTGGCAACCCAAGCCGCAACCCAAGTCTTCCTTTCGCGCATTTCGTCTTTTTTCGCGGTCAAAAACCAACTGGCAACCCAAGTCCCCCATCCGCAAAATCCGCCCGATTCGCGGTTTGAAAAAAATGAACCAGCAAGCCACTTGTCGCGCCGTAGTTTGAGGCTGGGAGGAAGCCCGCAACCCAAGAATTTCGCGGTTCGAAAATTCCGGGTTTGGTGGCGGCACTGTTCATCCGGCTGGGATTTTGGGATTGCGTAAGTCATTTCTGCGGCACTTAATCGCCGGGTATGACGACGCTGGCAATCGCCCTGGGGGCATTCATTCTTTATATTCTGGCCTACAACACGTATGGCAAGTGGCTCGGGCAGAAGATCTTCAAGCTCGACGCCACGGCCAGGGTGCCGTCGGTCGAACTGGAGGATGGCAACGATTATGTGCCGACCAGCAAGGGGGTCGTTTTTGGCCACCACTTCACCTCGATTGCGGGGACCGGGCCGATTGTCGGGCCGGCCCTGGCGGTGATGTGGGGGTGGGTGCCGGCATTGCTCTGGGTGTTGTTCGGGTCGATTTTCATCGGGGCCGTACACGACTTCGGTGCGCTGATCGTGTCGATGCGCAACAAGGGCCACACCGTGGGCGATATTGCCGGGCGGGTGATATCGCCGCGGGTGCGTGTGCTGTTTCTGCTGATCCTGTTTATGGCGCTGACCATTGTGCTGGCGATTTTCGGTCTGGTGATTGCGGCGGTGTTCAAGGCCTACCCGCAGTCGATAGCCCCTTGTTTGTTCCAGATCCCACTGGCGGTGGTGATTGGCCTGCTGATTCACCGAAAGGGCGGCAACATCCTGCTGGCCTCGGTGATTGCCCTGGTGCTGATGTATCTCTCGGTCCTTTACGGTGACAGCGGCTGGCTCGGGCAGATGAACAATTATCTCAAGGACTGGGAGCTGATGACCTGGGTCAGCGTGTTGCTGGTTTATTCCTACATCGCTTCCGTGCTGCCGGTTTGGACGCTGCTGCAGCCGCGCGACTATATCAACTCACTGCAGTTGCTCAGTGCGCTTGGCCTCATCGTGGTGGGACTTGTCGTCGCGGGCCTGTTCGGTGGAGCTGCCGTGGATGGCGTCCGCCCGGCCCTCGAGATCGCTGCGCCGAAGTTGGAATCGTCTCTGGAGGCGAAGCAACTGCCGATGATTTTCCCCTTCCTGTTCATTACGATCGCCTGCGGCGCCATCGCGGGTTTCCACTGTCTGGTGTCGTCCGGCACGTCTTCCAAGCAACTGCGCTGTGAAACTGACGCCCGCTTTGTGGGTTATGGTTCGATGCTGACCGAGGGCTTTCTCGCGGTGCTGGTCATCCTCGCCTGTGTGGCCGGTCTGGGTCTGGGCATTGGCGATGGTGACGGGGGTGTCTTGCTCGGTGCCGATGCCTGGGATGCGCGTTACACGGGATGGACCACGATGAGTGGACTGGGGGCCAAGGTGGGCGCCTTCGTCGATGGCTCGGCTAATTTTCTCAAGGCACTCGGGATTTCCGCCGGCTTCGCCACTGCGTTGATGGGGGTGTTTGTCGCGTCATTTGCCGCGACCACGCTCGATACCGCCTGTCGCCTCCAACGCTATGTTGTGCAGGAACTCGCGGCGAGCCTGGTCAGGCGCAAACCCGACGATCTTTCCGGGCGGTCACCCGCGCACACCATCACCCTGAGCAGCAATCCACTGACGTGGCTGGTCAACAAACATGGTGCCACGATTTTTGCCATCGCGGTGGCGTGGTGGATGGCATCCCTGCCGTCTGCCGTCGATAAGCCGGCCGGGACCGGGGGGCTGATCCTTTGGCCGCTGTTCGGGGCCATCAACCAACTTCTGGGCGGTCTCGCATTTCTCGTGATCATCTTCTGGATGCGCCGCCAGCGGATGCCGCTCTGGTTTGTCGTCGTGCCGGCCGTGTTCATGTTGATCCTGCCGGCCTGGGCCATGGCCTACCAGATCTTTGGCCAGGCCATCGGCTCGACCCAGAGCTGGCTCGAGCAAGGTCGCTGGCTGCTGGTCGCCATCGGCTCGCTTTCCCTTGTCCTGGAAGCCTGGATGATCATTGAGGCACTTGCCGCCTGGAAGGCATTGGCAAAGTCCCCGGATGGCACGGACCGGTAGTTGGCGGTCAACACGGGTTGGCCCGACGCGACGACCCACCGCAGCGCGGCGCCCGGTGCCCGGCCACCTTGCCGTTGATCGGGACACGCATCATGATTGGGGGAATGTGACTGCTTTGCTTTGTCTGTAGATAGGACAGCTTGACCCTATGGACAGCTCCGTTTGTCATGCAGTCCAAACTGTTCGTTACCAGGTAATAAAAAAGGCACACGATGATCCAAAACACTGAAATTGAGAGGGTGATGAGGGCTGGTTGGGTGGTTAGGTGATTAGGTTAACTTGAATGTTTGATTTCATTGATCATAAGGATTTATTCTCTTTTACGGCAACTGAAATGGTTCGGTCCGGCGTCATTTGCCAAGAGCCGTTTGGCTTGCTAGCTATTCCCGCGGCGGTGCGCGTATCGCGCCGATGACTTCCGTGCCAGCGGTCATGTCGATTGAGTGCCTGCACCCACCGCCCCATCCCTGCCGGGGCTTGCCGGAATGAGAATGCTCATTCGGCGCAGGCGCTGGCTGATATCCTTTTCTGAGGGCACTCCGTGTCACAGTTGCATTTGGGCCGCAGTCTTCCCCGTGAAGGCTGCGGTCCTTTTTCCTCGCTTCGCAGGGAGTTTGGTCTAGACATGACGGGATCGTTTGAGTAGTTTTCACACCCCATGCGCGTTCTACTAATGAGCCTCCTTATGCTGGGTTGTGCAGGCCTTTCGGGGCTGGCCCCAGCGGCTGATGCCGCGCCTTCCGCCGGCAGCCGCTACCACGTCATCCTGTGTGGCGGCCCGGCATTGAGAAAATGGGAAAATTTCCGCATCGAGAGAGATCAGCACGACCGCTGGTGGGCGAATTTTGTCCGCGCCTCGACGTTGCGGATGGTGGAGATCCGGCGTGCGTATGGGAAAACCGCGAACATCACCTGGATCGTCTACCGGCAAGGGTATGCCCAGCGCGGGCGTGAGGATGGCAAGCCCTATACCACCTGGCTGACCGAGCTGGCCGCCAAGAGAAATGTCAGCCTGATCTGGGTGTCTGACGGCACCGGCGCGATCAACGCAATCAACCGCCACCCGTCCGGTTCGATCATCAGCTTCGATTTTTTCGGGCATTCGAACAAGTACTGTTTCCTGCTCGATTACAGTGCCGAAATCATGGGTGCCAGCAAGGCATGGATTCATCAGGACGATCTCGCGCGCATTCGGCGCGGCGTGTTTGCCCGGAACTCGCAGTGCCAGAGTTGGGGTTGCCATACCGGCGAAAGTATGAGCGCCTACTGGAAACGAGCCACCGGCCAGACGATGATCGGCGCCAAGGGTAAAACCAACTACGAACCCATCAGCCAGGGGAACATGCCCTCGGTTTCGGGGAGCTGGGTGCGCTAGGCAAACAACAATCATTCACACCAACCACCACCATTTATGAAATACGACGAACTCAAACGCATCTACGACCTTCCGTTTTTCGAGCTGTTCCAGAAAGCCCGCGAAGTCCACGTGGCCAACTGGTCGGGAAACGAAATTCAACTCTGCACGCTGCTGTCGATCAAGACCGGTGGCTGCTCGGAAGATTGTTCGTACTGTTCCCAATCCTCCCGTCATAAGTCGGAGCTGCAACGCGAACCCCTGATGGAGCTCGATGCCGTGATGGAACGGGCGACGGCAGCTCGCAACAGCGGCGCCACACGCTTCTGCATGGGGGCGGCCTGGAAAGGCGTGCAGACCGGGACAAGGCAGTTCAATGAAGTGCTCGAAATCGTCCGCAACGTCGCCAAGCTTGACATGGAGGTCTGTGTCACCCTCGGTGAGCTCGGACCCGATGAAGCCAAGCAACTGAAAGATGCGGGCGTCACCGCCTACAACCATAACCTGGACACGTCCCGTGAACACTACCCGAATATTGTGACGTCCCACACCTATGACGACCGACTGAAAACCATCCGCCACGCGCAGGACGCCGGCATGAGCGTCTGTTGCGGCGGTATCCTGGGACTTGGCGAAACCGTGGAGGACCGGCTCAAAATGATCGAGGTCATCTCCGAGTTCAACCCGCAACCGGAAAGTGTGCCGATCAACTCACTGATGCCCATGCCGGGAACTCCCCTGGCCGAGGCACACTCGGTGGATATTTTCGATGTCATCAAAATGGTTGCCGTGGCCCGCATCGCCTGCCCGAAGGCGAAGGTCCGCCTGTCGGCAGGCCGCAGCCAGATGAGCGAGGAAGGCCAGACGATGTGCTTCTACGCCGGCGCCAACTCGATCTTCTACGGAGAAAAATTGCTCACGACCGAGAACTCCGCCATTCAAAGGGACCTGAGCCTGATTGGGAAACTCGAAATCAATCCGTTGAAGCCGAATCTGGACATGGATGCTCCCGAGGTTGAGTGCGACCGGGAGCTTGCTCCCTGTTGCGAGTAGGCCGAGGGCTCCCGGAGCTTTGTAGCCATGAACATCGCCATCACCGGCATTGGCCTGACCAGCGGTCTGGGCGACGGTGCGCAGACCCATGCGGACAAAATATCCGCCGGCCAACACGCCTTGCGGCCGCTCTCCGGGTTGTTTGGCGAGGGGTCGGAGTTTGCCCGCCTGAATGCCGCGTGGATCGAAAACAGAGAGCTGATGCTGTCCCGCAAGTGGGCACCGGCGTCGATGCTCTCGTTGCATGTGGCCAAGCAGGCCGTCGCCGATGCCGGCCTGACCGGCGCGGATCTTGCCGACGCCGCGGTGATCGTCGGCAGCAGCCGCGGCAATGTCGCCGGCTGGGTGTCGCCGTGGCCAACCCGGCGACCGTTCGATCTGATGGCCGCCAGCAACTCGATGCACGGCGAGCTCGCGTCAGCCGTCAGTATCGAGCTCGGTATCCGCGGCCCGTGGCAGGTGATTTCCAGTGGCTGCGCCGCCAGCCTCGACGCCATGGGCATGGCCTGGATGATGCTCCGCCAGGGGATCGTGAAACGTGCCATCGTCATTGGTGTGGAACTACCCCTGATCCCCGAGGTGCTGCAGGCCTACGAGCGCACCGGCGTGTTAGCCACCGGCCCGGTCAACGATCCTTACTCGCCGGACGCGGGTGGATTTTTCCCCGGGGAAGCAGGCGCCGCCGTGGTGCTGGAATCAGTTGCCGCCCTGTGTGAACGCCGCCAGGCGATGGAGTCAGCCTACCCCGGCGGGCACCTCACCTCGGAAAACACACCCGACGCCGTGGCGCTCTCGCTGATCCAGATGACCGGCTACTGGTGTAACTCGGATGCGGCGTCTCCCATTGGTATGCCCGCCGACGGTGCCGGCCTGCGCGATTGCCTGACCATGGCGACCGACGACCTTGCTGGCGAACCCGACATTGCCGCGATTTGCCCGCACGCCAGCGGCACCCTGCTCCACGGCAAAGCCGAACTCGCCGCCCTGCGCGCCGCATTGCCGGATGATCGCCGCATTTCCCTGCACCCGCTGAAGCCGTTTACCGGTCACACGGTGGGTGCCAGCGGCATCCTCGACTGTGCCATCCTCGCCCATTACCTCCGCGACAGCCAACTGCCGCCCAACCTGCCCGGCAACACCTGCCCGGGTGCTCCGTTTTCACTCAAGCCTAACATCCTGTCGCGGGACGGCTCGACCGTGCTGAAAATCGCGGTCGGCATGGGCGGGCATAACTCGATTGTTTCCTTCCGATCACCGACACGGCCATGATGCATCTCTATGTCTCCATCGGCGAACAGCGGCTCAGGCTCTATCAGGGGAGCGAACTGATCGCCGAGTATCCCATCTCCAGCGCGGCCAACGGAATCGGTTTCCACGAGGGGAGCTACCGCACGCCAACCGGTCGCTTCGAGATCAGCGAGAAAATCGGCGACGGCGAGGAAACAGGAACCATTTTCAAGTCGCGTCAACCCGTCGGGGTTTGGGACGGGTCGCCCTGCGACGATGACCTTGTGCTCACCCGGATCCTGCGCTTGCACGGGCTGGACGCGGAAAACGCGAACAGCATGGAGCGCTATATTTACATTCACGGGACCAATCAGGAGCAGCTACTCGGCCAGCCCGCCAGTTGCGGATGTATCCGGATGGGCAACCAGGATGTCATCGACCTTTTTGACCGGATCGAGGTGGGCGCCCCGCTTGTGATCGGAGCCTAGGCACCAGCGTGCTTATCGCGCGGCAAGTTCGTTCCGCACATGATCCAGCAATTGCCGGCAGCCGTCTTCGATCATGTCGGCTACCATTTCAAAGCCTGCACCATTGCCATAATAGGGATCAGGGACGTCGGCCACCTGGTGGTCGGGATCCACACAGAAATCGGTGAAGCGTTTCACCTTGTCGCGATCCTCGGGGGCACCGGCGAGCGCCGCGACCCGCGCGTAATTATCGGCATCCATGGTAAGGATGAGGTCGAAGTTGAACAAATCGTACCCGCTTATCTGCCGCGCCTTACCGGTGCTCGGGATACCCCGGCTTTGCAGCGTTTTTTGCATCCGCCTATCCGGGGCGTTGCCAATCTGGTAGTCGTGGGTGCCCGCGGAGTCGATGTGGATGGCATCCCCCAAGCCGGCGTCCTCGACTAGATGACGAAACATGTTTTCCCCGGCGGGTGACCTGCAAATGTTGCCGAGGCAGACAAAAAGCACGTTGAAAGGCGTTCTTGGCATGATGCGCGTATGCTGTAGAGTTTTTCCCATGCTGGCAAGGATGGGATCATGGGTTTGTGGATGGGTCATTCTGTTCTCGTATGTCCACGCCGAAGATGTGCACCCTAACGTGATTTTGTTGGTGGAGGACGCCCAGGTCGATGCGGGGCAGGAGACGACCGCCCACCACGTCTTGGACGAACTCGTCCTGGCCCAGGCTGGAGCCCGCCCCGCTGCGGTCGGCTGGCGCGGCCACCGCGGCGATTGCTCGATCTCCCCCGGCAGAGCCGCCTGCACGGCCGCCCTGCTCTACGGACGGCATCCCTTGACGCTCGGCGTGGTGTCGGACCACGACTGGAGACGCCGGCCAGTCAAGCCAAACGCCGGGGCGAGTCTGGTCGACCGTTTCAGGGCGGCGGGATACGATGCCACGGTCCACGGCTCAGGGCGTGAGCGGAAAACCTTGGCCGACCCTTGGGGAGTAGGGGGCGACACGGGAGAGGATGCGGAAAATGGCCGCACGGGAATTGAGCAATCACTCCGTGGCGCGAAGCCGGTATTCTGTATGATCCGACAAGGTGACGATTGGGATGACGCGGCCTTGGCCGGCTTGGTGCGCCATCAGATTGTTTCCCTGGCAAAAACCAGCACCCGCCCGACGGTGGTTGTGATCATCAGGATGAAGCCACTCGCAGGTCCGGTGATGCGCGGCCGTGTTCCGGACCGATACCACTACCCGGCGAATTGGTATCTCTACCATTACGGAAAAAGGGATGGGTTCACGGCCGGCGTCAGCCTGCTTCAACCAGCACAAACAGACTGGGAACTGCACGCGGGATTGATTGGTTTGTTAGGTGGTGATCAGCAAAAGGAAACCAAGTATCGAATATTCCACAAGGCGAACTGGCCACCCGACGAATCGCCCGAAAAATACCGCCATCGTGGCTCGCTCGTCATCGGACAAGGGCATGCCCTGGTCGACGGACTGCAACTTTTCCCCGTCACCCATAAGCTCGAACCCAACCTCACCCAGCCACTCGATATCGCCACCCACCAAAAACTCCATGGCGAACTCCTTACCCAGCACGCCCGCTGGTGGCAGCAGGCGCGCAAGGCACTCCACAATCCCCGCGCCTTTCCTGCCGGCGAGGAGGACGGGAAGCCGACCCGTCTTACGGCCTTCGACTGGCGACCGTCAAAGATCATTCATCAGGACGGCACGTCTCCCGCATCACGACCGGTCGTCGGTCAGAAGGAATTGCTAGACATATTAGCGGGCCTGACGGAGCAAAAATACCGCGAATCATTCCCCGCCTACTCCGGGAGCTGGTCGGTGCACATCACCAAACCGGGACGCTACCAAATCACAGCGAGGTTGCTGCCCAGGGAGGCAACGGCACCCCGGGAAAAACTCCTGGCCAGACTTCAGGGCGGGCATGCCTTTTTTCGGCTCGGTCGCAATCAGGTGCAGCTGGCTTTGCACAAGGGGGCGTCGGCAGTTTCCGTGCTGACCGACGCAGAGGCCGGCGTCACCGACCTCGAGTGCTGGTTCACAGGCCAGCTTGCCCTGGAACGTGAACTCGGCGCGTTTTTCGTCGAGATCAAACGCGTCGGCGCTAAGAAGTTCGACCTGAAGGCAAAACCCGCGCCTGATCTTTCACCGAAGCCTTCACCGAAGAAGTAGGGCGATTTCTTCGCCGGGGCCGTGCACGCCTTCGATCAGGATGCCTTCGACGTCAGCGGTCTTGGACGGGCCGGTCGCCCAGATGATGTTAGGGCTGGATCCGAAGGCGTCAATCGCATCGGGAATCGTCCGCAGGATCTCTTCTTTCTGAAGAACCCCGACATGAACCCACGGGCTGAGCGCCGCCAGACGGTCGGAGGTTTGTTCGTCATTGAGAATCAGGGTGCCACTCTCGGCGATGGCTCCCGTGGCACGGGTGATCCCGAACGTGTAGTCGTCATAACGTGTCCGGTCATAGCTGGTCTCGACCACCATCCCCGCCTCCACCAGCCGCTCGCCCACAGTGGCCATCAAGGCGGGGTCACAGTAGCCGTGGATGTTGTTGGTTTCCTTCAGCAGTGCAATCAACGAGTCGATGGAATCCATCGGCCTGCCGTGCACGGCGGCGAAGTTCCGGCTAAAGATCTCCCAGAGGTCGGACCCTTCCAGCTTGGGTGCGGAGTGGACCAGGGAGGCGTCGTAATCGGGTAGCTGGGTCTTGTTGGCAAAGCCATCGGTCGCCTGCTTGATTTTTGAGAAAATGGATGAGCGTGACATGGGATGATGAGACGGTGATGGCGGCAGCCTAAAGTAGGGGCGCACACTTGCCCAGCCCGGAGTCCGGATGCGGGGCAAATAGTTTTTCTCCAGACGATGGCGGGGAACTGACAGTTGATTACGCTTGATCCCCCAGTCATCGGGTGAAAGATGGCAGTCACCCAACCGTAAAATGATCATGCTGAAAAAACAACTCACCCGCTCGCTGATGGCGGCGGTGTTTCTCGCCGAACTTGTCATCCCCGCCGTGGCCGACAAGGAATCCGACAAGCAATCCATTTCGCTGGCGGGCACCTGGAAGTTTCAGCTCGATGCCGATGATGTCGGCCTTAACGAAAAATGGTACACACGGGAACTGAAGGATACCGTCAAGCTCCCCGGCACGACCGATGAAAACCACAAGGGGGTCCTGAAAAATGAAGCGGCGATAGACCGGCTCTCCCGCGTCTGGTACTGGAAAGGACCGGCGTGGTATCAGCGCGAGGTCACGATCCCGGAATCGTGGAAGGGCAAACAAATCACGCTCCTCTTTGAGCGGACCAAAAACACCCGCGTCTGGGT
>JARFRT010000204.1 GCA_029287105.1 Akkermansiaceae bacterium
GTGGTGAACTGCTTGAGTTGGTCGAGATGGTTGGTAGCACTCATGATGACTGGATACATAAACGTTCAGCGTGTGCTTGCAAGGAGGATATTTGCCATCATTGCAGCTTGCGGGACGTGCGGTTGCGGCCGGGCGCCCATCCCGACGGAATTCTTGCGTCGATGCTAGCGGAGCTCGATAAAATGAACCAGATTTGCCGAAACCATCCGAGGTCGCGGGAATGCCGCCCTGATTTCCAACGCGCTTGGCTGCGCTGAAATCCTGCCGTGGTTTTCCCTTGGGTCCATGCTGACAGATCCGTGTCATCCCGCCCCAAAGCCCGATGCCACATCCGCCTGCATGTGGGCTGTTCCATGCTTTATCATTGAATAACGAGGCTAATCGATTATGTTTCCACCATGAAAACATCTCACCGCATTCACTGGTTCACGATGATCGCTCTTGTTTTGCTTGTCGTGCGGTCTTCGGCACTTGAGCAGAGGACGTTTTACAGTTCGAAAGATAAAACTAAATCGTTTGAAGCCGAGTTGACGGGATATGACCCGATCAAGAAGATGGTGAGTGTTACGCTGAAGAGTGGCAAGGCGAAGAGGTTTTCCCTGGCATTACTTTCCGAGGAAGATCAGAAATACGTCAGAGCCCATGCGGTTATTTTGGCGGTGGGCCGTGATGTCGATATCACTTTTAAAGAGGCTCTAGGTGATGTGACCCGCACGAATAAGGGGCTTGTCCGCAGCCGATCCACGCCGACAAGTTATGCGATCACGGTGTATAACCGTTCGGATCAGATCATCAAGGATCTGGAGGTGCGCTACAGTTTCTATTACTGCGTCGGGAGTAGCAGTGCCAGCGGCCCGCGGCACTCACCGAAGGTTCAGAAGGGGACGCTGAATTACCCCAAGCTTTTTGGGAAATACAATGAGACACGCAAGACATTGGAGGTGGTGATCATTCGCGAAAGTAAGAAGGGGGTGTCGCCCCCGGTTTCCGGCGGTGGATGATGTAGCTATGACTACCCTGACGGTCGTCAGGGACAGGAAGAAGAGGTTCTGTGTGATGGCAAAGGCAGCCTTTCGTTTGGTGTTTCCGAGGGGTATCGCAGAGTCGACCACGTGATTGGTATTGCCGCTGAGATTCTAGTCGGAGGCAAGGTGGTGAAGACAGTTGCCAGCAGCCCCTTTATGCTCAAGAAGCACAAGGAGGGTGCCATCAAATAATCTTATACCCTCATAAAAAAACCGCCCATTGTAGAATGGGCGGTTTTTTTGATAGGGAGTTGTTTACGCGGCATCTGCAAGATTTTTACGTATGATCGGCGTCTTTTTGCCTTCGACCACCGGGCGGTTGATGTTGACGGACTCGATGTCATCACGCCCCTGAATCTCGTACATGACGTTGAGCATGATCTTCTCGAAGATGGCGCGCAGGGCGCGGGCACCTGTGCCCCGTTGGAGGGCTTCCTCGGCCAGCGCATGGAGTCCGTCCTTGGTGACCTTGAGTTTGACGCCATTCATGGCCAGCAGCTTCGAATACTGCTTGATCAGGGCATTTTTAGGTTGGGTCAGGACCTCGATCAGTTCTTCGGTGGTGAGTTCGCGGAGTGAAGAAATAATGGGAAGGCGTCCGATGAATTCCGGAATGAGGCCGAAGTGGAGCAAGTCCTCGGGCTCGGCTTTTTGGAAAAGGTCTTCAGGCGCAACGTTGCCTTCATCGGCGTTTGCATCGCCCTCGTGGAAGCCAAGCACGTG
>JARFRT010000223.1 GCA_029287105.1 Akkermansiaceae bacterium
CTTCAGCAGGCTACCGGTCAGCTTGAGAACACATCACGCCGCACCCTCGTCCGCAAAGAGGTGGCACGCGTGCAAACCGTCCTGACCCAGCGCCGCCTTCAGGCGTAATCCAGGCTGAGCTAACCCAACCATTCAAATCACATTATCATGAGCGAATCTGAAACCAAAACAGCCGGTCTTCGCAAGACCCGCGTCGGTATTGTAGTCTCCACTTCCATGGATAAAACCATCGTCGTCGAATACACCAACCGCGTCCCACACCCACGCTTCAAGAAAATCATTAAGCGTTCCAAGAAATTCTATGCACACGATGAAGAAGGCAAGGCTGCCGTTGGCGACAAAGTCAGCATCATCGAGACCAAGCCGATCTCCAAGAAGAAGTGCTGGGCCCTCCAAGAGATCCTGACTCACTAATAGACCATCCTGTCGCCCCCAAGGCGACACTGGTTACCTATTTCCCGATACCCAATCAACCACTACCCATTTTCTACCATGATCCAGATGGAATCCAAAGTTCATATCGCCGATAACACCGGCGCTCGCGTCGCCAAGATGATTGGCGTCATCGGCAAACGCACCAAGGTAGCTCGCGTCGGTGACGTGATCACCGCCCACGTGCGTGAAGCGATCCCGACCGCCAGCATCAAAAAGGGTGAGGTCGTCAAGGCTGTCGTCGTACGCTCAGCCTACCCGGTGCGCCGTGCCGATGGCTCCGTGCTTCGCTTCGATAGCAACGCCATTGTCATCATCGACAAGGATGGCAACCCGAAAGGCACCCGGATCTTCGGACCTGTTGCCCGTGAGTTGCGCGACAAGAAGTACATGAAAATCGTCTCCCTCGCACCCGAGGTTCTCTAATCCAACACTCAACCGAATTCTACAATGCGTCAAAAAACACACGTAACCAAAGGCGACGAAGTCGAGGTGATTGCCGGCAACTACAAAGGTAAGCGCGGCACCGTTCTCGAGGTCAACGCTATCAATGTCCAGGTCGTCGTCGAAGGCGCCCGCGTCATGAAGAACGCCATCCCCAAGTCCGAGCAACACCCGGACGGCGGCATCATCGAACAAGACGGCCCGATCGCCATCTCCAACGTCAAGAAAATCTAACGTAAAAGAGGGTTTCCGCCCTCTTCTCGCGAAACAACTCTTAAAGCGGTTACCAGCCGCATCCACAGAACCCGCGCTTAAGCGACTCAAACAATAAGCTGACCCGCTATTATGAAACCAACACTACAGACCTATTACCAAGACAAGGTCGTTCCTGCACTCACCGAGTCACAGGGATACACCAATCCGCATCAAGTTCCCAAACTTGAAAAAATCGTTGTCACCACCCATGTCGGCTCTGCTTCAGACCGCAAGCAAGCCGTCGAGGATGCCATCGAGGACATTTCCAAGATCACCGGCCAGAAGCCGAGCATTTCCTACGCCCGCAAGAGTGTAGCCAACTTCAAGGTGCGTGAAGGCGAGGCCGTTGGCGCCCGCGTCACTCTCCGCGGCAACCACATGTGGGAATTCCTCGACCGCTTCATTAACGTCACCGCCCCGAACATCCGTGACTTCCGTGGAATTACGCCAAAGAGCTTCGACGGTCGTGGCAACTACGCACTGGGCGTCGATGACCAGGCGATTTTCCCTGAGATCGAGCTTGATAAAATCAAGCGCCAGCTCGGATTTGACCTCATTTTTGTCACCTCCGCCAACACGAACGACGAGGGCCGCGCGCTGCTCAAGTCACTCGGCATGCCATTCCGTGAACCTAAAAAAGCCGAAGACGCTGCCTAAACCGGTAGCACGAATTCAACCATCTAATTATTACAAGCACCATGGCAGTTTTAAGTGACCCCATTTCTGATTTTCTCACCCGCCTGAAGAACGCATCACGCGCAGGCAACGAGACATTCTCCGCACCTTATTCCAAGATCAAAGGCGAAATCGCCCGTATCCTCAAAGCTGAGGGTTACATCTGGAATTACGAAGTTGATACCGAGGGCCAGTTCCCCGTGATCACCGTAAAGGTAAAATACTCTGACAGCGGCACCGCCGTTCTCACCGATCTCAAGCGCGTTTCCAAACCCGGAATCCGCCGCTACGTTGGTGCGGGTGAAATCCCGCGTGTCCTCAATGGCCTCGGCATCTCCATCGTCTCCACCTCCAAAGGACTGAAGACAGGCACAGCAGCCCGCAGGGAAAAACTTGGCGGTGAACTCCTCGCATTCGTTTGGTAAAAACGATTGTCATTCACCAACCCATCTAACCAAAAGGATAATACCATGTCACGTATTGGATTAAAAAACATCACTCTCCCTGAGAAAGTCAGCGTCAAGTCCGACAGCAACGGCCACGTCGTCGTTGAAGGACCTAAGGGCAAACTCGAGTTTACCATGCCCAGCGGCATCTCCCTTGAGGAGACCGACGGCACTGTAACCGTCAAGCGCGCCTCCGAACACCGCGTCCAGAGAGCCCTCCACGGCACCTCACGCAGCCTGATCAGCAACATGATCGAAGGCGTCAGCAAGGGCTTCGTCAAAGAACTCGAGATCCAGGGCGTCGGTTTCCGTGCTGCCGTCAAGGGCAAGGAACTCGACCTGAACCTCGGCAAAAGCCACCCGATCCTGCACCCGATCCCCGAGGGAATCACGGTCACGGTCGATAAAAACACCGCCATCAAGGTGGAGGGCATCGACAAGCAACTCGTTGGCCAGTTCGCCGCTGAAGTACGCCGCTATTATCCACCAGAGCCATTCAAGGGCAAGGGTGTCCGCTACGTCGGCGAACGCGTTCGCCGTAAAGCCGGTAAGAGCGTCCAGTAATTACGTCTAAACACTAACGACTAACCCATTTTAATCCAATGAGCACTCTCAATCGCAAACAAGCCCGCCAGCGCATCCACCGCCGCATCCGTAAAAAGGTGTCCGGCAACGCCGCTTGCCCCCGTCTTGCAGTCAACTACTCCAACCAGCACATCTACGCCCAGATCATTGATGATGTGGCAGGCACCACACTCTGTGCCGCCTCCAGTCTCGATAAGGGAATAGAGCAAGCTGCCTCCAACCAAAGCACGGCCCAGAAGGTCGGTGAACTCGTCGCAACCCGCGCCAAGGAAGCCAACATCAGCAAGGTCGTATTCGATCGCGGTGGACA
>JARFRT010000236.1 GCA_029287105.1 Akkermansiaceae bacterium
TTTCAATACTGCTAAATACCCCCACGACATGCATGATTTGGCGGACAATCCCGAGTATCCAGCCACGCTCAAGGCCCTCAAGGCGGAGCTCAAGCTGCTGCAAAAAGAAATGGGCGAAGAGCTGGATATCCACACCCCGCTGCCCGCCAAGGTAAAACCGCCCAAGATCAGAAAGGGAAAGAAGTCGAACAAGGGCGAAAAGGAAACACTACCCTCGTGAAATATTCCCATGAGGAAACTTGGCCGACTGAAAAACACGAAGGCGATCGGCCCCCTCTTGATCGCCCCAGGTATTTACCCCCTCAATTGCCTTCGCTTCAGCCCTCGCTTTTACCTTCGGAGTGGGATTGCCGGGTGATTTCCGTTTGCTCTTGCACAAGCCGGTGCTGTACTCCATTTTTCGGGTTCAGCAAAATGGGCGTGTAATCGGCATGCCCGCTTTCCCGCCCTCCTCAATTCATTACTCAAACCATGGACCATGACCACCACGGATCGGCGACCCTGATGCGGCCGCCCAATGTTTTGGACTACAGCCTGACCGGTGAAAATGCTCACCGCGCGGTTGAGCTCGGCCTGGCTGAGGCCGACTGGTATCAGCCGCAGGTTCCACGCGCCACCTTGAGGAAGCTTCTGGAGCGTCGGAATGGTCCTGCCATCCGCGACACCCTGCTCTTGCTGACACTTCTTTGTGTGACCGGCTATGCGACGGTGATGCTATGGGGTACCTGGTGGGTGGTTCTTCCCTATTTCATCTACGCGACGCTTTATGGCACCAGCTCGGACTCCCGCTGGCACGAGTGTGAACACGGCACGCCCTTTCGCACGGACTGGATGAACAGCGCGCTCTACGAGGTGGCGTCATTCATGGTGATGCGTGAATCCGTGGTCTGGCGCTGGAGCCATACACGCCACCATAGCGACACCATCATCGTCGGTCGCGATCCGGAGATCCAGGTGCCCCGGCCACCCGACATGTGGGCCCACTTTCTGAGCCTGTTCAACGTCGGCGGCTACCGCACGTTTTTCCCGAAAATCCTGAGGCATGCGACCGGGAGGATGACGGATGATGAAAAAACGTATATCCCCGCAACCGAATTCCCCAAGATCTACCTGCGGGCGCGGATTTACCTCATGATTTATCTGGTCGTGATTGCCGCAGCGGTTGTCCTTCAGAGCTGGGTGCCGATTTTCCTTTTTGTCCTGCCTCAATTTTTTGGCACGTGGTTGATGATTGTTCACAACACGCCGCAGCACGCCGGACTGGCGGAGAATGTGCTCGACCACCGCCTCAACTGCCGCACCGTCTACATGAACCCGATCAGCCGGTTCATCTACTGGAACATGAATTACCATGTCGAGCACCACATCTTCCCGCTGGTCCCGTACCATGCTTTACCCAAACTGCACGAGCTGATCAAAGACGATTGTCCGCCGCCGTATCCCTCGATTTTATCCGCCTGGAAAGAGATTTTTCCGACCCTGCTCAAGCAGCTCAAGGACCCGACCTACTACGCCAAGCGCAAGCTGCCGGAGCCCCGAGAGCGGATCGAGGAAGACGTCCATCGGTCGGACGCCCAGCCTGATGCCGATGGCTGGCTGGAAATCTGCGCTGGCGCGGACCTCGGATTGGAAGATGTGATCCGCTTCGATCACAGTAAAAAAACATTTGCCCTCTACCGCGACGCGCAAAACAAGCTCTACGCCACCGATGGCGTTTGTACCCATGGGAATACCCACCTGTCCGAGGGCTTGGTCATCGGGAAAATCGTGGAATGCCCGAAGCACAACGGCCGCTTCAACCTCGAAGACGGCTCACCGGCGCGGGCACCGATCTGCCGCGGCCTGGCGACCTATCCGTGCGAGGAACGCAACGGCCGCATCTGGCTCAATATCGAGCAGGCCGGCGGCGATGGGGCACGGCAGCAAAAGACCTACACGCTGCGTGTCGTGAGCAATCAAAACGTCTCGACCTTCATCAAGGAACTCGTACTGGAGCCGATCGACGGCCATGAAAAAATCGACTTCACCCCGGGCGATTACATGCAGCTCGATATCCCGGCCTATGAGGAAATCCGCTTCAGCGACTTCGATATCCCCGAGCCGTATGCCACGGTCTGGAGGAATCAGCACGTCGACGAACTGGTCGTCAGCAACACTGAATCCGATCGACGCAACAACTACTCGCTGGCGAGCAACTGTGTCAGCGAGCGTCAGCTCAAGTTCAACGTGCGTATTGCCACACCACCGCCCGGGCAGGATTGCCCGCCCGGTGTCGGATCCAGCTATGTGTTCAACCTGAAACCGGGCGACACCGTCACCGCCATCGGCTCCTACGGGGACTTCCACATCAAGCCGACCCAAAAGGAAATGGTCTATATCGGCGGCGGCGCGGGCATGGCTCCCTTGCGTGCCCACCTCGCCCATCTGTTCGAAAACGAATCCACTGCCCGCAAGGTCAGCTACTGGTACGGTGCGCGATCGCAACAGGAAATCTTCTACCGGGACTACTTCGAGAAATTGGCTGCCGAGCACGCTAATTTCGATTTCCACCTTGCTCTGTCGGACCCTCAGGACGACGAGCCATGGACCGGCCACACCGGCTTCATCCACGAAGTTGTGTTGATCCATTATCTGGAAAACCACCCCCATCTCACGGCCGTCGAGTTCTACCTTTGCGGCCCGCCGATGATGATTAAAGCCTGCACCAAGATGCTCCACGATCTCGGCGTCAGCGACGATCAGATTGCCTTCGACGAATTTTAAACCATCTGGTGTACCCGTCTCCTGACGGCGACGGGCACCACCACGATAACGAACAAAAACAATGGCCGAAAACACACCCGATCTGAAGATCATCATCAATCACTGGACGCTCTGGAATCAAACCTCGGACGACGGCGAACTCTGGGATCTCGACCAGCGTATCAGCGCGGTGCAAGCGGCCGGATTCGACGCCTACACTTGCCCGGCGGATACTCCGGAGCTGAAAACAACGCTTGATCAATACGGGCTCCGGTTCGGCGCGGCATTTGATTGTGCCAGACAGGAACAATTCGAACCCCTGATCCGTGCAGGACTCGAGATCGATAACGGCCCGATGAACTGCCAGCTCGGCGATCACGATACGCCCGTCGAGGAAGCGATCGAGTTGACCATCGGGCTGATGGAGGAGGCCGCACGCCAGGGCGCGGACATGCATTTGGAAATGCACCGCGACACCTGCACCGAAACCCCGGAAAAAACCTACGCCATCGCAGAGGGGTTTAAGAAGGCGATGGGGTATTACCCGAAAATCAACTTCGACTTCTCCCACCCGGCCTGCCTCAAGCACCTGGACGCCAGCAATTATATCGAGCGGCTGTTTGAAAATGTCCCGATCTTCCAGCAGTCGACACTCTGGCACATGCGACCGTTCAATGGTCACCACTGCCAAGTGCCCGTCACTGACGGCGGGGGCAGCTTTTCCCCGGAATACGAGGAAATGCGTCCGTTTATTCGTCAGGGGTTTGACCACTGGCTCAGCGGGCCACGTCCCCAAAACGAACTCTGGGTGATGCCTGAACTCGGCCCCAAATTCGGCTACGGCCTGAGTTGCTTCCCGGATAGCTGGCAAGACGCCATCGTGCTCGGTAACGACCTTCGGACCATCTGGGACGAGGCCGTCGCCGGTGCCTGATTTCACGAACCCATTCTAACAATAAAAACAAAAACCACCAAAAATTACACTTATGAAAGACAAAAAAATCGGATTCGTCGGCCTCGGCCGCATGGGCGGCAACATGGCCCGCTGCCTCAATGACAAAGGTTATCATGTAGCGGCCGTCTTCGACATCAACGAAGCGGTTGCGACCGAGTTGGCCGCGGAAGTGGGTGCCACGGCCTACACGAAGCTTGCCGACCTCACTGCCAATGCGGAGGTCATCCTGACTGTGGTCACGGATGACAAAGCGATGGATGCCATCTTCTTTGGCGACGACAACCTGTTTACCGGTGCTGACGGCCGTCTCTTTATCAATTGCGCAACACTGACGCCGGCCGTGCACGCGCGGATCGAACAGGCCGCGGACAAGGTCGGGGCCCAGTGCCTCGAGGCCTGTATGGCGTCGAGTATCCCGCAGGCGCGGAATGGCGAGCTGTTCCTGATGATTGGTGGCGAGGAGGCCGTCTTTAATGCCAACAAGCCGCTGCTTGATGACATCAGCAAGGCGCTACACTTCGTCGGACCTGCCGGCAAGGCGTCCGAGGTGAAGGCACTGGTCAACATGGTGATGAACATCAACACCGCCGCACTCGCGGAAGGGCTCGGTATCGGTGACGCGCTCGGCATCGACCTCAACATGCTGTGCGAGATATTCAGCCAGACCGGAGCCAACTCACGCGTCCTTGAAACGGATGCGGAGGACATGATCATCCGCGACCACGATTGTTATTTCTCGGCCGCCCACGCCGCCAAGGACTCCGGCATCGCGCTCGCCCTTGCCGCGGAACGAGGGATCGACACCCCGCTGGCTCAAGCCACGTTCGACCAATACACCCGGCTTGTGGAAATCGGCAAAGGCGAACTTGATAAATCAGGTATCGCCGAACTGACATTCAAGGGCCGCGCCTAGGATGGACCGAACCTCTGGATCGTTATGAACCCAATCATCAAAAACAGCGCCGGCGAAACCCTGGACTACACGTTGACCCGTGGGGCAGGGGAGTCGCCGCAATCCGGCTGGCTCGTTGTGCTCGGCCACGGTGTGACCGGCGATAAGGACCGTCCGCTCATCACCGATACCGCCGCGGCACTCAATGCCGCCGGCTTCGACACGCTTCGCTTCTCGTTCGCCGGTAATGGTGGGTCCGAGGGCGACTTCCGTGCAGCCACGATCACCAAGGAGGTCGGCGACCTCGATGCCGTGCTCAGTGCC
>JARFRT010000245.1 GCA_029287105.1 Akkermansiaceae bacterium
GAGTTTCCACGAGCAGGAAAGTTTGCCGTGGCGGGTTTCGGTGGCGACCGAGCAATGCGTGAGTGTCCCGGTCGGGCGCGGCGCGATTTTAATGAGATCGGATCCGGGCTGTAACAAATCGATACCGCCATGCTCGGCGAACATCCATTCGCAGACGGCTCCGAAGGCATAGTGGGAGAACGAGTTCCTTCCTGGGTTGTGAACTCCCTTGCCCTTGATGAAACTGTTCCAGCGCTCCCAGATGGAGGTGGCGCCGTTTTCGACTTCATAGCCCCAGCTCGGGTACTGTTTCTGCTGCATCAGGATGCCGGCGAGATCGTGGTGGCCGGTGGCCGAGAGCGCGGGCAGCAGCGGGCGGGTGCCGAGGAAGCCGGTGGTCATCTTGTTGCCATTGGCGCGGATGAGTTTGGCTAACTGGTCGGCGGCCTTGGCTTCGAGAGCCTTCGGGATCAGGCCGAAGGACAGACTCATCGCGTAGGTCGACTGGTTGGCGATTTTGAGGGTGCCATCGGCATTGACGTGGAGCTTGGCGAAGCGCTTGCGCAGTTGTTCGGCGCGCCGGCTGTAGTGGTCGGCGCGATCCTTTTTGCCGATTGCGCTGGCCATTTCCGCCATCAAGCGCGCGCCGTGGGCGTGGTAGGCGAGGTCGATGAATGGGATGGGGGTCTTCGGTTTGTAAATGGCGAGCCAGTCGCCGAACGCACAATCCTTGTCGGCGGTACCCTTGAACTCCGGGTCGCGGCTGCGCCGGAATTCCATGAATTTCTCCATCTTCGGCCAGTGCTCGGCGATCACGCGGGTGTCGCCATAGACCTGCCAGATCGTCCATGGGCAGATGATGCCGGCATCACCCCATGCGGCGGCGAAGTGCATCTTCTTGCGGATGAATGGCGTCGGCGCGAAATTGGGATACGGGCCGTGGTCCCACTGGTCGTCGTTCAGGTCGCGCAACCATTTGGTGTAGAAGGCGCTGATGTCGGCGTTGCAGGTGGCGGCGCGAACATAGATTTGGGCGTCGCCAGTCCAGCCCATCCGCTCATCGCGTTGCGGACAATCGGTGGGTACGTCGCAAAAGTTCGCCCGCTGCGTCCAGACGATATTCTGATAGAGACGGTTGAGCATCGGGTCGGAGCACTTGAAGGATCCTGTTAGCGGGGTGTCCGAGTGGATGACAATGCCGGTGACCGAGTCCTTGCCCGGCTTCCCGGGGAAGCCGGTGAGTTCGACATACTGGAACCCGTGGGAGGTGAAGCATGGCTCCCAGGTTTCGCCGCGCGCGTCGCCGCGCAGCGTGTAGGTGTCGACCGAGCGGGCACAGCGAAGGTTTTCGGTCGACAGCCGACCGTCGGCGTGGAGCACCTCGGCGTAGCGGATGGTCACCTTGTCGCCTGCCTTTCCCTTCACCTTGAGTCGAACGATGCCTGAGATATTCTGGCCCAGGTTGAAGATCCACACGCCGGGTTTGTGTTCGGTGACGGCGACCGGGGTGATTTCCTCGATTTTGCGGACCGGGACGCCTGGATGGGGTTCGATCTTGCCCGGGGTGCCTGGGTGGGCCGCGACCGGTTGCCAGTTTGACGCATCGAACCCGGGCGACGACCAGCCGTGCATTTCGCGGCGGGCGTCATAGCTTTCACCCATCAGGATGTCGGCCTCGGTGTGGGGGGAGAGGGCTGAATGCCAAGAACGGTCGGTGGCGACCACTTGGCGCGAGCCATCGTCGAACTCGATTTCGAGCTGCAGTTTCAACGCCGGGGTTTTGCCGTAGTACCAGCGGCCATTGACGCCCTTTTCCATTCCGGCGACGCCGGTCAGCAACCCGTAGGCGGTGTAGCCGGCATACCAGCCGTCGGCCAGGGTGGCGGCGAGCACGTTGGCACCCTCGCGGATATCACCGGTAACATCGTAGGTGAGGGAGTGCAGGCGTTTCGAGTAGCTCGTCCAGCCGGGGGCGAGGAACCAGTCGCCTACCGCCTTGCCATTCAGCTCGAGCGTATGGACGCCGAGTGAGGTGGCGTGGAGCAGCGCGCGCACGGGTTTTTTCTTTGACTTGAATTCTTTGCGGAAGTGCTTCGCCGGAGTGACAATGATCTCGCCCCGTTTTTTATCGCCCTTGAAGTTCTGGATGTTCTCCTTGGTTTTGCG
>JARFRT010000254.1 GCA_029287105.1 Akkermansiaceae bacterium
CGTTCCAGGTTGGGAACTTTGTAGCGGCTGTCCTTGAACGTTTCGTTAGCGGGCATGGGGTCTGAATTGCTGGTTCATAGGCGATTGATTTATGTTGAATTGTGTGGGTTGTCGGCTTGGGTTGCTACCTCAGGGTTTCAACCGCGAAAAAAGACGAAATGCGCGAAAGAAGACCTTCTCCTCCGTTGAAGCTACGGTGCGACAAGTGGGTTGCTGCTGCAGATTTCTGACCACGGAAATTACGGAAGAATTTCCAAGCGGAACCTGTCTGACCTGGAGTTTGGAGTTTAAAACTTGGAGTTTAGCCGCCGTAGATCGACGAGTTATTGATGGTGTCGACAACCCCGTCTTTGAAGGCGACGATTTTGCCTTTTTTGCCATCGCCGATGGGGATGGTGACGCTCCAGGCGTGGTAGGCCTTGTCTTTTTGCCGGTATTCGCTGCGCACGTAGTAGTTGATGTAGAGTTTGCCATTGTCGATCGGCTTGAACCCGAGTGCTTCGAGAGAGGCGGAGGCCTTGCCGATGATATCCTCGATCAGGACTTCGTTAGGCGCGGGGAGTTTGCTGAAATCGAGATCATCGAAGATGCGCATACTGCCTTTCTCGCGTGCGTAATAGCTCGCCTTGCCGGTTTTGTTGACGCTGACGCTGTGCAAGTTGGACCCGCCGTCATAGAACTGGAAGCTCCAGCGTTTGTTGTCTCCGTTGTAGTTGCATGTGAGTGAGTAGAGTTTCATTTTCTCACCGGCGGCGGCAACGGTTTCATTCTTGAGGGCGACACCGAGTGCGTCCTTGATGTTAGTGACATCGGCCGAAGCGGATGTGGTGATGGCTGCAGCTAGAAAAATGCTTGCTGCAACTTTGTTGAGGATTTGGGTTTTTTTAATCATGGCGATACAGAATACCCTTGATAGAACAAATCAATCAAGGGGAAAATGGATGTGCGGCATGATTAGAGAGTGTGTCCCAGGCGGTCTTTCTTTGTCTGGAGATACTTCTCGTTGTGTGGATTCGCAGGTAGACTGAGCGGGATCTGCTCGGTGATTTCGAGGTTATACCCTTCGAGGCCGATGACTTTTTTGGGGTTGTTGGTCAGCAGACGGATCTTACGTACTCCGAGGTCGTAGAGGATCTGCGCGCCCACGCCGTAGTCGCGGAGGTCTGACCCGTAGCCGAGTTTTTCGTTGGCCTCGATGGTATCCAGCCCGCCCTCTTGAAGCTTGTAGGCGTGGATTTTTGCCGGCAGGCCAATGCCCCGTCCCTCCTGACGGAGGTAGAGTAAGACGCCGCCTTCCTGGGCAATTTGTTTCATCGCCGCGTCAAGCTGGCCACCGCAGTCGCAGCGCTGCGAGTGAAAAACGTCACCTGTCAGGCATTCCGAATGGACGCGCACGAGGGTGGGCGTGTCGCCGCTGATTTTGCCGTGGGTGAAGGCGAGGTGGTGGCTGCTGCTTTCGGCGGAAGGGTTTTCGACATAGTACAAATGGCAGTCGAATGCGCCGTAGTCGGTGGGCATGTCGATGGTTTCGCCGCGACGGACGAGCTTCTCGGACTTGCGGCGGAACTCGATGAGTTGGGCGATGCTACAGGCCTTGAGCTGGTGTTTTTGTTGGAATTCGCCAAGTTCGCCGGCGCGGGCCATGGTGCCGTCGTCGTTGATGATTTCGCAGATCACGCCCGCCTCGGGAAGTCCGGAGAGCCGGGCGAGGTCGATGGCGGCCTCGGTGTGGCCGGAGCGGCGCAGGACGCCTCCGGGGACGGCCTGAAGCGGGAAGATGTGGCCGGGTTGGACAAAGTCGTCAGCGCCGGTCTTGGGGTTGGCGAGCAGGTGGATGGTGCGGGCCCGGTCAGCGGCGGAGATACCCGTGGTGATGCCCTCGGCGGCATCGACGGAGACGGTGAACGCCGTGTGGTGTGACTCGGTGTTGCGGCGGGTCATGGGTGGCAGGTTGAGTTCATCGGCGCGTTGCGCGTTGATGGGGGTGCAGATGAGACCGCGGCCGTAGTTGGCCATGAAGGCAATCATTTCCGGGGTGACCATGGAAGCTGCGGCGATGAGGTCGGCCTCATTTTCGCGTCCCGGGTCGTCGACGACGATGACCATTTTTCCGGCGGCGATCTCGGCGAGGATTTCGTCGATAGGGTGGAGAGTAAGTGCGGACATGAGTTTGTTAAGTCGGGAAGTCGGGAAGTCGGGGGTCAGGAGGCGGGGGTCGGGGGGAGGGGCTGTGATTTGATGTGGATATCGCGTTGCGGGAAGGGGATTTGGATATCGTTGTCGCGGAAAGCCTGCCAAACAGCAAGAAGAACTTCTGAGCGGATGTTGCTGACTCCTTGGGGGGCGTCATCAATCCAGAAGCGGACCTGGAGGTCGATGGATGAGTCGCCGAAGCCTTCGAGGAGGCAGGTGGGCGCGGGTTCCTTGAGCACCCGGGGCAGGTTGCTGACCGACTCGGTGCAGATGCGGATGGCCTTGGGGACATCGGTATCGTAGGAGACGCCGACATCGGCTTTGATGCGGACGATTCGGTCGGTGAAGGACCAGTTGATGACCTTGTTGGTGACGAAGTCCTCGTTCGGGATGAGGATTTCTTTGCGATCGCGGGTGATCACGGAGATGTAGCGGGTGCGGAGCGAGTTGATCCAGCCGAAGGTGCCCTCGATTTCGATGACGTCGCCGGGTTTGATGGATTTATCGAGCAGGATGATCACGCCGGAGACGAGGTTGGAGATGACTTTTTGCAGGCCGAAACCGAGGCCGAGACCGAGGGCGCCGGAGAACACGGCGAGCCCGCCCAGCGGCACGCCGCCGATTTTGAGGGCGCCGATGATGGCGGTCATGTAGAGGGCGAGGCGGGAGGTCTTTCCGATGAGCACCTTAATGGATGCCGGGATGTCGCTGCGCTGCTTGACGACGGCATCGATAAAGCGGGTGGAAAGGCCGGCGAGCCAGAGCAGGAGTAACAGGGCGGCGACGGCGGAGATGATGGCCCACAGGTTGATGTCGATACTTCCGACCGGGAGGCTCACGCTTTGGAGGGCTTCGCTGAGGGGGGTCAGCCAGCCGAACAGGTGCAGCGCAAAAATGACGAGCATGCCACCACCGAGGAATTTAGGGGCGGACCGGCCCTTGGAAACTGCCGTGGCGATCTGGTAGATCACATAGGCTGTGACCAGCAGGGTCGTGGTGTAGATGTAGCCGCAGGGAAGGGGGGCGTGTCCTGCCGCGGTGAGTTTAAGAGACCAATTGCTGCGGGCTGCCCAGGTCATCCAGAGCAGCAGGCAATAAATGATCGGGATGCTGCTGATGTGTTTGCCCGGATCGAAAAACCTTTTCAGCAGGATTTGGTAGGTAGTTCCTTTGGAAAAGAGCGTCTTTCGAAGGGTGATGGAGATGGCAATGGCCGCGACCAGGCAGAGGATGATGGCGGCCCACTGCCAGTAATCCTGTCGGTCGTCGACGAGATGAAGCAGGGTTTGTTGGATGGTTTGCCAGTGGAGTATCATAGGAGTTGTCCGGTATTTCTAGCACTCGACGACGTTGACGGCAAGTCCGCCGCGGGATGTTTCCTTGTATTTTTCCTGCATGTCCTTGCCGGTTTCCCGCATGGTGGTGATGACTTTGTCGAGGGACACGAAGTGGGTTCCATCGCCTGACATGGTGATGCGGGCGGCGTTGATGGCTTTGACGGATGCCATGGCATTGCGTTCGATGCAAGGGATTTGGACGAGTCCGCCGACCGGGTCGCAGGTCAGCCCGAGATTGTGTTCCATCCCGATTTCCGCCGCGTTTTCGACCTGGTGGTGGTTCCCTCCGAGGTAATCAACGAGGGCGCCGGCGGCCATCGAGCAGGCGACGCCGACCTCACCTTGGCAGCCGACATCGGCACCGGAGATGGAGGCATTTTTTTTGTAGAGTGTCGCGATCGCTCCTGCGGTGAGGAGGAAGCGGTGGACGGCGTCGCGTGGCTTGTCCTTGGTTGTGTGGGGGCTGTGTTTGAAGCGGGTGGCGTAGTGCAGGACGGCGGGGATGATGCCTGCGGCTCCATTGGTGGGGGCGGTGACGACGCGGCCACCGGCAGCATTTTCCTCGTTCACGGCGAGGGCGTAGAGATTGACCCAGTCGAGGATGGTGAGCGGGTCTGCCAGTGCGGCTTCAGGGTGGGTTGAGAGGTTTTGGAAGATGGCGGATGCCCGCCGTTTGACTTGGAGCCCGCCGGGGAGCGTTCCATGATGGTGGCAGCCGTTGTGGACGCACTGCTGCATGGCTTCCCAGATGGAGTCGAGCGCTGCCCGGGTTTCCTTTTCCGGGCGGAGGGTGTTTTCGTTGGCGATGATGATCTCGGCGATGGAGAGTCCATGTTGGTCACAGAGCGCGGTCAGTTCATCGGCGGAATTAAAAGGATAGACCGGAGTTTGTTCTGCGCCGAAGTGCGGGTTTTTCATTTCCGCTTCGGTGGCAATGAAACCACCGCCGAGTGAATAGTAGATTTCCTCTGAGATGACCTCCCCCTTGGCTGTCTCTTATACACATCTCCGAGCCCACGAGACTCGTG
>JARFRT010000300.1 GCA_029287105.1 Akkermansiaceae bacterium
TTCCATTCGAGCCAGCCGGTCAGCTGGAATGGTGCGAGCAGCAGCATGAAGACCGCCAGCGGCACGACGTGTGCCTTGGTGCGGTCGTTTTTGAGCGATGCCAATGTCCCCATGTTAAGCGTCGGATTAAAGCGAGTTCACAAATCGGTCGATGCGATTCATCGCGGTCTTGAGTTCCTCAAACGAGGTTGCGTAGCAGCAGCGGAGGAAGCCCTCCCCCGCCTCGCCGAAGGCGTCCCCCGGCACGGCGGCCACATCCTCGGCATCGAGCAGCTTCATCGCAAAATCCTTGCTGCTGAGCCCGGTTTCACGAATGTCGGGAAAAACGTAGAACGCCCCGCCCGGCGAGTGACAGTCGAGGCCGATCTCATTGAGTCGACCAACCACGAAGTCGCGACGCCGGTGGTAGCTGTCGCGCATCTTCATCATGGCGGCGGACCCGTTTTCCAGTGCCTCCAGTGCGGCGGCCTGGCTGGTGATCGGGGCGCAGAGCATGGCGTATTGGTGGATTTTCATCATCGCCTCGATCAGGGGGGCGGGCGCGCAGGCGTACCCGAGACGAAACCCGGTCATGGCGAATGCCTTGGAGAAGCCGTGCAGCAGAATGGTGCGCTCCTTCATGCCGGGAAGGGATGCGATCGAGACATGGGCATCCTCATCGTAGCGGAGTTCGCAGTAGATTTCATCACTGAGCACAATCAGGTCGTGTTTGATGCAAAGGGCGGCAATTTTTTCCAATTCCGCCGGAGGCATCACCGCCCCGGTCGGGTTGGTCGGGAAATTGAGCATCAGCACCCGTGTTTTGGGGGTGATGGCAGCCTCCAACATCGCGGCCTTGAGGGCGAAATCATCCGCTTTCCGGGTGGGCACATCCACCGGCACGCCGTAGGCCAGAGCGATGCTCGGCAGGTAGGAGACGTAACACGGAGAGTGGTAAATCACCTCGTCGCCGGGATTGAGCAGGGCGCGCAGGGCGAGATCGATGGCTTCGGAGACGCCGACGGTGACCAGCACCTCGGAGCCCGGGGCGTAATCGACACCAAAAAACGCACTGACGTAGCGGCTGATTTCCTTGCGCAGGCTCAGCAGTCCGAGGTTGGAGGTATAGCTGGTGTGGCCTTTTTCCAGCGAATAAATGGCCGCCTCACGGATGTGCCAGGGGGTGGCGAAATCGGGCTCGCCGACGCCGAGCGAGATGACGTCATCGCGCCCTTGCACCAGTTCAAAAAAATCGCGGATCCCCGAGCGCGGAATGCTTGCCACCTGGCGGGAAATTTTAGCAACGTAGTCCATTCTTCAACAAATCGAAGTATTACCAATTACGGAGTCGTCCCTCCCCTACGGGGTTACCGGCAGACGGCCTTCGGGCTCCTCCTGCTCAAAGACAAACCCCATTTCCTTATAGGTTTTCAGTCGGAAGTGAGTGGCTGTGGAAATGACGCCGTCAAGCGTGCTCAGTTTCCGGGAAACAAAGCTGGCGACCTCGCGCAAGTCAGCGCCTTCGACCACCACCATCAGATCATAACCGCCACTTGCGAGGTAGCAGGAAACCACCTGGTCAAAGCGCGCCACGCGCATGGCCAGACGATCAAATCCTCCGCCCCGCTCGGGAGTCACCTTCACCTCGATAAATGCGGAGACACCCAGATCGCCGACCTTATCGTCATCGATGACCGCCTGATAGCCAAGGATGGTGCCATCCTTTTCCCAGGCGGCAATGCGCGCGCTGACATCTTCCGGGGAAAGGCTCAATGCCTCCGCCAACTCCGTGTGGGAGTAACGGGCCTTGGTCTGCAGGAGAGTGAGTAATGGGTCGTTCATGCGCGGAATGCATGACAGAAAATCGGTTAATCGCCCAGACAAATACCGAGCGCGCGCGCGGTTTGGACAACTTCACCCTCAGGGTCGACCAGACGCAGATGATGCACCGCATCGGCGATAGGCACGGATCCTACTTCGGAGGACCGGTAGCTGACCATCCGGCCAAACCTCCCCTCCTCGATCAGCTTAACCGCCTGGACGCCAAATCGAGCGCTGAGAACGCGATCGAGCGCAGTGGGTGAGCCGCCGCGCTGAAGGTGGCCCAGTGTGCAGGCACGCACATCCTTGTCGGTCAATCTCACCAACTCACGGGCAACCAGATCGCCGGCACCCCCGAGGCTCACCTCGCTAGCCTCGCCTTCGCAGCGAGTCACAATCTTGCCGTCTTGCAACTTGGCCCCCTCGGCCACAACGACCAATGAGCTGCGGTTGCCTGCGGCTTCGCGGTACTTGATGAAATCGGCCACTTTTTCAATACATACATCGATCTCGGGGATCAGCACGACGTTGGCACCACCGCCGATCGCGCCCCACAGGGCGATCCAGCCGGCGTGGCGGCCCATCACCTCGAGCACCATCACGCGCTTGTGACTCTGGGCAGTCGTGTGCAGCCGGTCGAGGGCGTCGACCACCGAGGACACGGCACTGTCGAAACCAAAAGTCATGGAGGTCGCCTGGAGGTCGTTGTCGATGGTCTTGGGTACACCCACGATATTGAATCCCTCCTCACTCATCTGGAGCGCCGTTGTCAGTGAGCCGTCGCCACCGATGACAATCAGTCCGCTTACGCATAATTTCTCCAGGTTTTCCTTGGCCTTGTTCATGATTTCGGCAGGGATGCGCGCTACGTCGCCTTCGCCCACCTTCGCCGCAAAATTCCCCTTGTTGGTCGTGCCGAGGATAGTTCCCCCCAGGCTGGCCGCCGCAATGGTGTCATCGGGGGTCAGCATCATGTAGTCGCCGCCCTCCGGTAAAAGGCCTTCGAATCCATCTCGGAAACCAAGCACCTCCCACCCGAGTTTATCGGCTGCTCCTACCACGCCGTTAATGACGGCATTCAATCCCGGGCAATCGCCCCCGCTGTTTAAAACTCCTATTCTCATCTTGTGTATTTATGGGTCAAGTGAGTCATCGAACGAACATCGTCGTGATCTCAAAATTTTCAGGGTCAGGGTCAGGCATCCTCTTGCGATGGCTCCTTTTATTGCCCCAGTGTTGGCACCACAATGAGTTCCCGTCCCTTCGGGGAAACGGGGTAACCTGCTGCGGACCACTGGTCGTATAGTGGCCAGGACTCGTTTATCAACTGTTTTGCGCGTCCTATTCTGTCAGCACTGCCGAGCACGACAACCACCAAATCGCGTTTCCGTATATGGGATCGGGTCTCGTCGATCTTTTTAACCAGCGGGCTACGGTGCGCGTTAACCGCAATACACTGGCCTGCGGCAGCGGTAAGCCCCGTTTTGACACCATTGATCCCGAGTTGCCCGAGAAGTGCGTTGGTGTTGCTTATTTTATAGGAGGTACTTCGCCCGTCGACACTGGTGACCGAGACCGAGCGCTCGCCTTGTTTGACGTAAAATGAAAACCCGATGTCGCGCATGGCGTGCACGCAGAGGCGCGCCATGTCCGCGGCTGTCGAGTAGCCTTTTTGCCGCGGCAGGTCAAGACCGTGCGCCGTGGCAAAGCGTGTCCGTCTCATTCCCAGTGCTTTGGCCAACTCGTTCATCTCCGCAACAAAGGTTTTCAGAGGGTCGCCGGCACGCTGCCTTCTCGCCAGCAAAGCCCTGCCAACGTGATCGGCAAGCACGTGGGCCGCAATGTTATCAGAGCCAAGCAAGGCGGAATAGAGGGCGTCGCGCAGCGAAATCCGGTCGCCTGGACGCAGCGCCATCGGATTGGGACCGCCAAAGGTCACGGCGCTCACAGGAACAACCGCCATGGTAGAGAGGCTGGTCTGCGACAGCTTGGCCCAGTCGAGCACCACCTTTGCCGTCGCGACCTTGGTCAGGCTCGCAACCGGCCGTTTCTGCTCGGAGTTGGCTGCCAGCAGCACCCTGCTGCTGTGGGCCTCCATTACCAAGTAGCTTTCAGCAGCCTTGCCGGCCGGCGATAATGTCACGGCCAGGCCGGTGCAAAGGAGGATCAAGTGCTTCATGGGTCAATCGGGATGGAGTGGTAAGCGCCGACATTACCTAAGCACCAGCATCTGACAACTCTTGATTCCGTCCTTGTCTTTCCATGATTACAGGCTAGGTTTGCTGCGCCAGCAATTATTTCCATGCGAACGCACATGCAATCAGCACTTCCCGCCTCCCCGACATGCCGGCTTCTGCCTCGGTCGGGACGGTGGTACGCGTTCACTTCCAGCCGGATGTTCACGTCCTGCCGGAATAGTTTGTCCGGATATGCCATGACAAGCCTGGAAACTGCGGCAACCAACCAAAGCGCCCATAGCGGGGCTCGACATGGGGATCACCTATCGCCCGTTTCTGCGGTTCAGACCGCAACGGAGGATGCCATGACAACATTAGCAAACCGATCCCTTGATGCTGCCCCGCCCAAGCACCCATATCAACCAATAACGACTTATTACAATGTCTCAAGAAACCAACAGCAGTCCCCGCAACGGCGGGGATCAGGGCCGCCAGGGCGGCAACAACCGCAATCGTAACCGCAACCGCAACAGAAATCGCTCCAGCCAAGGGGGTGGCCAAGGGGGCAACCGCTCCGAACAGGGCGGCGGCAATCGCCAAGGGGGCAATCGCCAAGGGGGCAACCGCTCCGGCAATCGCTCCGGCAATCGTCAGGGGGGCAACCGCTCCGGTGGCCAAGGACGCCAAGCCGGGGGCGGACCACGCACCCGTCAGGCCAAACCCATGCCACTGACCCTTTGGGAGAAAATCCTCAAGGTTTTCGGTCTCTACAAGGCACCGACCCGCCCACCGAGAAGAAAATCCACGGCAGGCGACACGCCAGCGCAAGAAACCCCCAAAGCGGCCAAGGCGGCCAAGAAAAACACCCGCAACGCACGCAGCAGGACATCGGCAGAAAACCAGGACCAGGCCTCGATCAAGGCCAAGGGCCGTGGTGCGGGCCGAAGCGGTAAGGACTTCCCCGTGGAAACTCCACGTCTCTACCTCGGCAACCTCTCCTATGACGCCACCGAACACGACCTCGAGGACCTCTTCAAGGGCGTAGGCACGGTGCGAAGTGTAGAGATCATCTACAACCGTCACACCCATCGCTCGAAGGGCTACGGGTTCATTGAGATGCTTCACGTCGACGAGGCGAAACGCGCTGTCGAGGTCCTGCACGACCAACCCTTCATGGGCCGCAACCTCGTTGTCAACGGAGCCAGCAACAGGCCGGCCGATGACGACAAGCCCCGCGGCGACAACCGCGTTCAAAAAGAAGCCGAGGCGAAGACCGCAAGTGAGGACAAACCGGCCGCTGAAGAAGCACCTGCTGAGGCAAGCGTTGAAACAGCAGCCGAAGCTCCTGCCGAAGCTCCTGCTGAAACTCCTGCTGAGAAGCCGGCTGAAGCGGCGGCTGCAGAAGTGGCCAGCGCCGACGCTCCCAAGTCCGCCGCTGAATAATCCTGGCGGGCCTTCATCATTCCCAAAACCCGCTTGTGAGTCGATCTCCAGGCGGGTTTTTTTATCTTTCCCCTGATCCCCCACCCTCCTTATCATCCCTCGATCCATCTACATCTGCGGGCCCACCGCCTCGGGGAAATCCTCGCTGGCCATCGCGCTGGCGCGTCTTGTCGACGGCGAGATTGTGAATGCCGACGCCTACCAGCTTTACCGTGGCTTGGAAATCATTTCCGCGGCACCGAGTCGCAAGGAACTCGCCCAGGCCCCGCATCACCTCTACGGCGTCCTCTCCCCCGATGAAATTTGTGATGCCATGCGCTACCGCGAATTGGCGCTCCCGGTGATCGAGGATATTCAATCGCGCGGCAAAACCCCGATCGTCACCGGAGGATCGGGACTCTACCTCAAATTTCTCACCCATGGGCCGTCGCCTGTGCCGTCGGGCGACGACAGCTTGCGGGCCGAGCTTGAGCGGGACTCCGATGCGGCGCTGATCGCCCGCCTCAGCGAGCTCGACCCCGCGGGAGCGGCTGCCACCAACCTCAAAAACAGGCGCTACGTCATTCGCGCCCTGGAGATCTGCATCCTATCCGGACACAAGATGTCCGAGGTGAAAAGCGACTGGAAATCGGCCAGCGAGTCGATCGGAAAAGACCTCCGGGGTGTTTACCTCGTCTGGGACCGTGACCTCCTGCGGCAGCGCATCAATGCGCGCACTGAGGCCATGTTGGATCAGGGAGCCATTGCCGAAGTCTCGGCCATCACCCACGCCTCGGTCACCTGTGAAAAGGCCATCGGCATTCCTCAGATTCGCGCCCATCTCGCCGGAGAACTTACGCGTGCCGAGTGCGCGGAACGGATTGCCGCCGCCACCCGCCAATACGCCAAACGCCAACGCACCTGGTTCAGCAAGGAAACATGGCTCACGCCCTGCCCAGTGAGCCAAACGACGGATATGGCGGCCGTTGCCAAGCAGTTTGGCTAAGATACGCTACTCACTCACCCGCAAGCACAAAC
>JARFRT010000364.1 GCA_029287105.1 Akkermansiaceae bacterium
CCGTCGAGGTATTTTACCAGTTCACCCTCACTTAGGACAGACGGCATGCGGTGATGGACGGTTACGACCACGCTGTTCGCGGCCGTCGTCAGCATCGAGTAACATCGACCCAGGTCTTCTGACTCCTCCCAGATGCCAATACGACTGCCTGGCATTTTACCGGCAAGGGGGACTGTCACTGGCGATCAATCGGTGCGGATCGATCACCTTTCTGGAACCTGATGCCATGCCCCGGATCGATTTTACCCGTGTGTGGCGGAGAGGCCTGGAAGAAGACGGCGTGGAACCCATTCTCAATGCGATCTCAGATCTCGTGCGGCTGTCTCCCCCTTCGCCCCTGCCATCCACAACAAGAGAAGCGGTCACCTGCCGGGTCTTCACTGTCATCATGAGTGCACTGATTTTCGATAAGCGGATGTGACATCCGACTCAGCCAGCATGCCGGTTTTTCTAATGCCCGGAAACAACACGATCAACATCGAGGTGACCGCGGCGATTACTTTGTGTCCATGGGAGAGCTTCCAAGCCAACGAGTCGAGGTCACCGGCGAAGCCCACGGGGTCCGCGTATGGCAGAAGGCATCTGCGATACGTTACGGGATACTGACGAAACTAGAGGCCGCGCTGTAAGCCTGTGCAATTCGCGGACCCAATGGCTGCCATAGGAAGTAGGCTGAAATAATGGCCTACAATTGCCCTAGCACGAAAACTGACCCACTCAAAAAACTCACTAAATACTTATAGAATAAAGTAGGGCCGCAGGGACTTGAACCCTGGACCAAGGGATTATGAGTCCCCTGCTCTAACCAACTGAGCTACAGCCCCCTTGAGTGGAGGCGCAATATACCCATTGTTTGCGCCCTGACAATTCCTTATTAAATCAAAATTCCCAGTTCCCGCTACGAAGACCTGTAAGCCGTCTTGACCTCGGGCGCGATATCCCCGAGCATATCGTCATGCGGAAATACTGTGCATACCCCCTCCCCCTGGCATTCATCGCGGCCCTCGCCTGTGCGCTACTGACCAACTCCTGCTCGACCGGAGGCTACTCCTCAGGCGGCACCTACGGCCCCCCTAATATGGGAGGTCCCACCAGCGCCGAACGCGCGGCAAAAATCGCCAGCGAGCCCACCGGTGACTTCTTCTACGGCCGCCGCTACTACGTCGAAAAAACGCGCTTCTGGGGATACCTACGCAAACCACGCCAAAACGCCAGCTCAGCCAAACTCGTCATTTTCAACGAAAGCAGGAAACGTAACCCCGACCGACTCCCCGAGGCTGGCCCCGTCGGCCAACGCTACGGATACGACCAGAACTTCGAATACCGTATCCGCGGATACTACACCGGCGACAAAGTCTACGAAGTCAACTCCAACCAAATCCTGCCTGAGTTCATGCTCACGGGCTATGAGGTCGTTAACCGCAGACCCGGCTGGCTGTTCAGTCCCAAGGACCATTACAACCCCCAAAGCCTGACCCTCAAGCCGACTTACTAGTGCTCCACCATTCCACCCCCCACCGTCCCCCGCAAAAATGACCATCACCCGTGACGAAATCGCTGATGTCCTCGACGAGATCGCCCTGCTCTTGGAACTCAAGGGCGAAAACCCGTTCAAAACCCGCGCCTACCGCAATGGCGCGGAGACCGTCCGCCACTTCCAAGGCGAAGTCGTCGCGATGGCCGCGGCCCACACCCTCAACAACTGT
>JARFRT010000386.1 GCA_029287105.1 Akkermansiaceae bacterium
GCTCAAGGCCGTACCCGACGATTAATCCGATCCGACCCTGCTGCGGGTCGAGACCGAGCAAGATGGAGTGGTTTTTCCCGCCCTTGCGGTCGCTGGGGCAGAATTCCCCCTGATTGAATAGCCAGAAAAGATGCGTGCCGATCGGGTATTGGCGGTCGAATTTTTTGATCAGGACATGCATGTCAACCTGGGGAAACCGCTTGCTCAGGGTGGCCAGGGCATGGCGGATTTTTTTGTCGGAGCCTTTTGCGAGCACGCCGACGGTGTCGGTGAGCCCCCGGTCGAAGCGGGGGACGGGGCCGAGTAGCGCGTTCGCGCTGTGCAGGGACAGCTGGCAGGATGGACATTCCTTGGATGTCTCCGTGAGGGGGGCTCGGCAATACGGGCATTGCATGGGCGGAATATAAACGGATCCAAGGCCGGGCCGAAAGCCTAATCGCCCCGATCGGATAAAAAAGATCACCTGTCAGGTTCCGTTTTGTCAGTTCATATCAATGTTCCTTGGGCATGGGGTGGCCGCGGTGCATTGAGGCGGAGCGCGGGGATTGACCCGCTGGCCCTATCGTGTCGGCGTCGAATCGTGGTTTCCAATTTGAGTTCACCATGTTAAAGATATTTCCCAACCAGTCGAGATACGTGTAGAATGAATTCACGAGTATGATGCAAGAGAGTGTTAAAGGGATGAGTGTTGAATTTCTGATCATTGGTCAGGGGTTGGCGGGCAGCACACTGGCGTTGGAGTTGTTGCGGCGTGAAAAATCGGTTTTAGTGGTCGACCGCCAGGACGCGGGGTCATCCTCGCGCGTGGCGGCCGGGCTGATCACGCCGTTGACGGGAAAAGGGCTGAACCCGGCCTGGCGACAGGGTGAGTATTTGTACAAGGCGGTGGCATATTACCACGCGCTGGAAAAAGAGAGCGTCAGGAAGTTTTATCACAAGACACCTGTGATACGCTTGTTCGCCACGGAGAAAGAACGCGAGAAATGGTTGCACAAGGGGCCGGAGCATGACCGGTGGGCGTATGACCTGGGACGTGTCGAGGGCCCCTTTAAAACGGGCTTCGGTGGCATTGAAATGCCTGACGGGGCATGGTTGGACACGCTGGCCTTTTTGCATGTGGTCAAGGACAGGTTGCTGGATGCCGATGCGTGGCGGGAGGGTGATTTTTCCGAAGATGAGGTTGTTTTCAAAAACTCCCGCGTGCAATGGCAGGATGTAACCGCCGATAAAATCATCCTTTGTCAGGGGGCCTATGGCTTGGAGGGCGTGGAAAAAGTCGGGGGCTGGTTTCGTGACGTACCCCATCGCAGTGCCAAGGGGGAGGTGCTCAGCATGTGGGTCGATGGGCTCGATGAAAGCAGACGCTACCACTGCAACGGCTGGCTGGCCCCACGCGGGGGCGGCATGTGGAAGGCAGGGGCAAACTACGATTGGCTCAACCTCGATTCCAAGCCGACAGAGGCAGGGAAAACCCAGGTGATCGAGAAGTTGAAAACCTGGCTGGACGACGAGTCGGTGCCGATGGAGATCATCGAGCATGAGGCCGGGGTGCGTCCGATCATCAGGAATAGCCGGCCGGTGATCGGCTTTCACCCGGAGATGCCGAATGTGGGGTTTTTCAACGGGCTCGGATCGAAGGGGAGCTTGATGGCCCCCGCCGTGGCTGAGCACTTTGCGGCGTATCTTTGCGGTGAGTGCGGCCTGGATGAGGAACTGGAGTTGAAGATTTAGGTTTCCGCCCGAGTCAATCATCCGGATGTCATGAAACAAGAAACCATTGAGGGGAGTCTGATCGCCACGGCGCATGAGGTGGTTACCGCCGTGGTGAATCCGGGGGACGTGGTCGTCGATGCCACGGTGGGCAATGGCCATGACACCCTGTTTTTGGCAAACTGTGTGGGGCCGGGAGGCAGGGTGATCGGTTTTGATCTTCAGCGGGAGGCGGTCGAGTCGGCACGGATGCGTCTTACCGCAGCAGGTGTCTGCGAGGCTGGCTATGAATTGCATGCGCTGGGCCACGAGATGATGGGCGCTTACGTTCCCGCGGGGGTTGCTGCAGTGATGTTTAACCTGGGCTATCTGCCTGGGGGTGACAAGCAGGTGATCACGCAGGTGACAACGACCTTGGATGCGCTGGCCGCGGCATTTGCCAGTCTCCGCCGCGGGGGCAGGCTCAGCGTGATGTGTTATCCGGGCCACCCGGGCGGCGATACCGAAGCGGAAGCGGTGCTGAAGTGGGTGGATGGGATCGAGGCGGCGACAAGTTCATCGACCTGTTATCAACGTAGCGGCGCGCGCGCGACGACGCCCTTTCTGCTCGTTGTGGAAAAAAGCTAAGCGGGATGACTCCGGCGAGAGAAAGTCGAGGGGGCTGAAAAAGAAACAGCCCGTTCCTGATAGAGAACGGGCTGTCTTGCTAGAGTTTGATGGAGACGCTTAGAGCAGTTTCCCTTCGAGGGGTTTCACTTCCTTGATGGTTATCTTGAAAGGCTTGAGCGCCTCTGCGATTTTTTCCTGATCAAGCTTCGCCGCTTTGGCAAGGTGGATGATGATACCGCGATTCACATAGGCACCTGTGATGCCATCGAGTTTTTCCAAGGCCACACGGACCTTGTCGTTGGTGTTGGCTCATCCCATGCCGGCGACGGTCAGGGCGTAACCGGATTCGGGGATGGCTACTTCGCTTTTTGCAAAGGATTTCACACCCAGCCCCTTGGCTTCGATCGCCTTGGTGGTTTTTTCCTGATCAAGCACCTTGCCTTCCTCCATGACGACGGTGGCACGAAGTCCGGAGAAAAGGATTTTCTGGACACCGTCCTGGGTTTTGAGAGCCGAACTGGTTCTCTGCGGGATGCCTCATCCCGCGCCACTGACGTGGACAAGATAAACGGGGGTGGTCTGGGCCACGGCTTCTTCGACCGCTGGCTTGGGGGCCGCGTCGTCTGCGTGTAACGGTAATACGGCAAGACCGAAGGCGGCCAGTGCGGTTGTGAGTAGGATTGCTTTCATGATTTGGTTAATTGCGATAAACATGTGATACCTACATCAAAACTCGTATTTTGCAAGTCGGGAGGTCGGATTTTATGGAAAATGGGGTTAGGCGGACCGGGCAATACGCTGGCCCATCGTCGGTTGTGCCGTGGGTTACAGCTCCCCTTGGCAAGCATCCGTCCACGGTTTGTATTCTTCCGGGATGGGGGCCTGGAATACCATCCGCTCTCCGCTGCGTGGGTGGTCGATCACAAGTTGCCAGGCGTGCAGCATCAGTCGACCCGTCTGCACCGGCTGTCTGGCTGGCTTGGCATAGACAGGGTCGGCAAGAATCGGGGTGCCAATGTGGAGCATGTGCACGCGGATCTGGTGGGTGCGGCCGGTGTGAAGATCACAGAGAATGAGGCAGGTGCCATCGGCGGCCTTGTGTAGCACCCGGTAGTCGGTGATGGCCGTCTTGCCGCTGCCGGGGTTGACCACGGCCATTTTCAGTCGGTTCACCGGATGCCTGCCGATATGGGTGAAGATACTGTCCTTGTCCTTGTTGGGCGTGCTTTGGACCACGGTGAGGTAGCGTTTTTCGTTGGTACGGTCGTGAAACTGAGTGGCCAGCGACTGGTGGGCGGTGTCATTTTTCGCCACAATGATGCAGCCCGACGTGTCCTTGTCGAGTCGGTGGACAATGCCGGGCCTTTCCAAGTCACCGATAGCTGAGAGCTGGCCTTGGCAGTGAAACAGGAGTGCATTGACCAGGGTGCCCTCAGCATTGCCGGCGGCCGGGTGTACGACCATGCCGTGGGCTTTGTTCACCACGATGATATCATTGTCTTCATAGATGACGTCCAGCGGGATATCCTGGGGTTGGGCCTGATCGGATTCGGGCTCGGGGATAACCACCGAGATGATATCGCCACTGCTGACATTTTGCTTGGCCTTGGTTGGGGCGTCATTCAGTAGGATGTCACCGGACTTGAGCAACGCTTGAATCCGCGAGCGTGACAGCTCGGGCAGGCGACTGACCAGAAACTGGTCAATGCGCTGCGGTGGATGACAATCGACATCAATGTTCACGGGGGGATAGTGCAGCTCGGCGGCAGTGAAGTCAACGCGGGTCGACAGGATGTGCAATTTAGAGTTTAGAAATTGCGATTCTGGGTTTAGGATGCCGGCGTGAGCCAGTTTACGTTACTGCAGAAACGAGCGATTCTCTCCGTGGCGGCGGCGGTGGGGGTGCATGGTTTTGTGGTCGGGTTCTGGATTCTTCTGATCATCTGGGATTTACCCTTGTTTGCGATTGAGTCGGACGAAAATGAGCCCCGGCCGGAGCCGGAAGTCATGGTGGTGATGCGGCCGTTTGTTGCCAAGCCGGAACCACCAGCGGTCATTCTTCCCGCCACCCCGGAGCAGATGCCACCCCGACTCGACCCTGAGCCTCCGAAGCCTCCACCCGTGGTAAAAACCCCCGTGGTGGTGCCCATTCCCGAGGTGCCGGTGCCTACGGTGAAAAAAACACTGCCGGCACAGGACCGGAAATTTGCGCGCACGTCAGCCGACCAGGAAGGGAAGCCCGACGCCCCCACGGATCTGCTGGGTGAGCGGGATACCCGGGCGGCCTCGGAGCGCCCGCCGTCGCCGGGTGCGGAACCCGAAACCCCATCCCAGGACGGCGTGAATCCACTCTACCCGGGGCACGTGGAAACGGTGGATCAAAAATACCGCGAAGACTCCGTGGGTGGGGACAAAACCGGTGAGCAAACCGAGACTCCGCAGGAGGCCAGTGCCAGGAAGGATGATTCCCTGATCGATGACGCCCCGAAGGTGGAGTCGGCCAAGCCCGACGAATCCAGTGCGGCCCGGCCCAAGGATCAACATCTCCGGCAAGGCCGCCTGTTGCCGGGCACCGAGGGCGGCGAGGGTAGGGCATCCATTGATGACCGACCCAAGGCGGAAGAACGCCCCAAGGAGAGGCCGGACAAGGGGTCCACCAGGGAGGACGGCAAGGGTGAGGCCGTCGAGCAGGATCCGAAGAAAAACGGCTTCGAAGCGCATTCCCGCAAAACCAAGGTGACCGGCTCGATTTCCCGTCGCGGCAAAAGCGCGCTCAACGTCAAGAACTCCCCCCTGGGCCGCTACCAGGCGCTGGTCAGCAAGGCGGTCGAGTTGCAATGGCGCAGGAACTGCGAGCAGCATCGCGACCACATCGTGCCGGGGGTCATATCGCTTCGGTTTTATGTCGATAAGGAGGGTAAAATCTCCGGGATCAAATTTCAGGAGGTCATCGAAGGGAACTACATCGAGCAAGGATTCACCCAACGTGCCATCCGCCAGGCCAGACTACCCAAGATGTCCAAGTCCGTGCTCAAAGAGCTCGATGGCGAACCGCTGGAGTTGATTTATAACTTTTATTTTTAGGGAATAGCCTATTTCCCGCTGGATCATCGGCCGATCCCAGTGCATTGCCTGTGCATCGAATTTTTTGACCCCCTGACGACCCCCACCTAGACAGATGACAATACCGATATTCATGGACAGCTCGAACTCCGCGGCCTGGGAGGTCGTGTGGAATTTTTTCAGCAAGGGCGGATGGTTCATGATACCCATCCTCGCCAGCTCGCTGATCGCCGTGGGCGTGGTTGCCTACAAGCTGATGACTCTGGGCAAGGCACTGATCATTCCTACGCGTTTGGCGGCGGAGGTGGAGAAGATCGAGGATCATTTGGAAAATGGCGGACTCAAGGGGCTGCAGGATGAATTTAAAGCGGGGGAGACCGCCTTGGCCCGACTCTGTGCCGTCGCGCTCCACAATGCCGGCAGGACACAGGGGGAGGTCCAGGAGGCGGTGCAATCAGCCGCACGGGAGGAAATTGTCAAGATGCACACCGGGATGCCCGCCTTGGAGGTCGTGATCACCATTGCCCCCTTGCTGGGGCTGCTTGGCACGGCGAGCGGGCTGGTGCTGGTGTTTGCCAACGTCGGTCAGGGGGCGGATGCCGCGCGCGTGGGCCAGGGGATTGCCATGGCGCTGAACACCACGGTGGCCGGCCTGGCGGTAGCAGTGCCCACGGTGATTGCGCACAGTCATTTTAACCGGAAAATCGAGATGATGGCGGCCCGGCTGGAGGTGCTCATGGGCAAGGTGACGTCCGCCTGTCACCAGCACGTCTTTTTCAAGAACCGATAGCCTGATCCGAGTCGCACCAACCCCGTGGAATTTCACCGTCCAAGCCGAACGATCCCGACCGTGCCGATCATCCCTCTGATCGACATTCTGGCGATTTTGTTGATCTACTTCGCGGTGGAGTACGATCCCAAGATCAAGCGGAACGTGCTCAATATTGAGCTCGCCCTGGCCCAGGACTCTGCCACGATCGTGGTGGACGACCCCGCTGCGGTACTTGCCATTGCTGCTGACGGGAGCGTCACCCTCGACGCGACCCGGATTCACGACGGCATGTTGGTGGAATACCTCAAAGTGTTCCGCGAAAAATTCCCGTCCCGACAACTGGAGCTGGAGCCCGACAAGGGGATCCCGCTTGAGCGTTTCATCCAGATTCAGAATGCGCTCATTCAGGCCGGGATCAACCCGCGCGATGTGCCGTCGCGCGTGAGGCTTCCCGAATCCCTGCTCAACTCTGAAAACTAAGTAACTTATGACTCTGAAAATCGTTCAATATGGAGACCCGGTCCTTCGGGTGAAATGCCGTGCCGTCGCCGAGGTGGACGACGCCATCCTGAAGCTTGCCGATGACATGATCGAAACCATGGTTGACGCCAATGGCGTGGGGTTGGCGGCCCCGCAGGTCGGTGAGGAAGTGCGCATGGCCGTGGTGGATGTATCCCATGACCCGGACTGTGTTTCCTTTCTCAGGGTCAATGGCGAGGAGGTCCAAATGGTCGACATCATGCCGCTGGTTTTCATCAATCCCAAACTCGAGTTAGAGGGTCCGCGTGAGAGCGACACCGAGGGATGCCTGAGCATCGAAGACATCCGTGCCAACGTGCGCCGGCCCAGCATCGTCAAGGCAACGCTGCAACTGCTCGACGGCAGTGTGATCGAGCTGGAAACCGACGGCCTGCTCTCCCGCGCCCTGCAGCACGAGGTTGACCACCTTAACGGGATTCTGTTTGTCGACCGGATCAGCCCCGCTGCCAAGGTCAGTATCAAGCGCAAGCTGAGGCGGCTCGGCTCGAAATAGCATCCCTTGTCAACAATCCACGACCCACCACCCAACATTCAAAGTGCCCGATAACCATCAAGGAAATTACCAGGAGCTCGAGGGGCTGAGTGTCCGTGTGGACGACGTTATCTACATGCCGAGCCTCGATGCGCCGAGTGACAAGCCGCATCCCTTTGTCTACTTCATCACGATGGTCAATGAATCCACCGAGAGGGTGAGGATCATGGGGCGGAAATGGGTGGTGCGCGAAGAGGGTGGTGAATTTGTCGTGGTCGAAGGCGATGGCGTGGTCGGACAAACACCGGTGCTCGAACCCGGTGCCGATTTTTCCTATAACAGCTACCACGTCACCGCCATGTCAGCAGAGGTCCGCGGTTCGTTTTTTGGAACCACGGCCACCGGCAAAAAGGTGCGTGTCCGTGTTCCCGTGTTCAAGCTGGAGCTCCCCGACTGGGCGTAGAGGAGCTTTCCAAGCTCTTCTTGAAGTAGGGGCCGAGCCCAAGAGATTGGCAGCCTCTCCTACAGAAACTTCTCCGCCTGTTCGATATCCTCGGGATAGGTGATTTTAGGGTTGGGGCCGGGGTTGTTCACCAGGTGGGTGGGGTGGCCAACCAGCTCCATGGCGGATACCTCGTCAGTCACGCGCGCTCCCTTGCTTTGAACGACGCCATAGGCATCAGCTAACAAGTCAGCTTTGAAGATTTGTGGGGTTTCCATGAGCCATAGGTCGTCACGGCTGACCGACTCGGTCACCCGGCCTTCAGCATTGGCACGTTTGACGGTTTCGGTGACGGGACGGGCGGATGCGGCTCCGCCGTGTTCAACCGCGGTTGCCAGGACACGGGCGATCTGATCGCTCGATATCAGCGGACGGGCGCCATCATGAACCGCGACGTATTCCGTCCCCGCGGGTAGGAGCGCCAGTCCCGCCGCCACTGAGTCGTGCAGGTCCGCCCCGCCGTAGACGCGGCGAATGATCTTGTTGGAAATTTCTAGGTCTAGAGCGTCAAAGCGCTCCCGGGGGCAGACGACGATGATTTCGGTGACCTCATCGCACCGCACAAATGCCTGGATGCTGTGTTGCAGGACGGTCTTGCCGGCGAGGGTGGCGAGCAGCTTGTCAAAGCCCATACGGAGACTTGATCCTGCGGCGACGATGATGGCAGCTAATTTCATCCGTGTATAGTCCAGGGTGGCTTGAGGGTGGCAGGGTCGGGTGG
>JARFRT010000398.1 GCA_029287105.1 Akkermansiaceae bacterium
GTCTGGTGGCAGGGTGACAAGGACCGCTACACCGCGGGGCTTGCCTCACGCTACGAGAAAAACCTCGTCCACCTGATCAAGACGCTGCGCACCGAATTCAAAGCTCCGGAGGCCAAGTTCGTTGTCGCCACCCTCGGCCAAACTGCCAAGGATGCTAAAATCGAGGATGACACCGCGAAGAACGAAAAGTGGATCCTCGACGCCCAACTCGCCGTCGACGGCGAGGCCGGGAAATACCCTGAATTCAAGGGTAACGTCAGTACCGTTTACACCCACCCCCTGAGCCAGGGAGGCGCGTCCAACAGCCACTACAACGGCAATGCCCAAACCTACATGGACATCGGCCTCGGCATGGGTGAGGCCATGATGAAGCTGCTCAAGAGTGAGTAACCGAACCCTGGAAACACAACAATCCTCCCAACCCCACGCCCCATCACACGGGGCGTGGGGTTTTTTCGTGGCCGGGGCTTCCAGCCCCGTAGCCCAAGCCCTAACGGGGGTAAACTCCAAGTTTCAAACTCCAAAAACCAAGGGGGACAGGCTCCGCCTGGAAATATTTCCGTGTATTCCGTCTCTTCCGTGGTTCCCAAATGAAATGGCAACCCAAAGGCATTAAACTCCAAGTTTCAAACTCCAAATACCAAGTAAGAAAGACAGGCTTCGCCTGCAAAACTTTCGCGCATTTCGTCTTATTTCGCGGTCAAAAACCCCCGTCATGACACCAAGTTGCTTGGTGGGGCGCTCGACGGCGGAAATAAGGGTCAGGGGTTCCATGAGGCCATACATCCCCCTGAATGAGGGATGTTTAAACACGGGAAATTCTTTTAATATGCCTGTGAGTGTGGAGACTGCAGACGAAGCACATGTTCACCAACCTGTTTCCCTTGCCCCGTGCCCCGGGACGTCGGTGCGGAGGCCGGGAACGACGGGGAAACATTGCGTCACATCCAGTGAAACTCATGCTCTGCGCAGCACGTATTTAGCAATACACAAATAACGATGAAAAAGGCAAAAAGAATGACAAGAGATAAGATACGGATGCTTTGGCTGGGAGCGGCGGCGGTCGTGCTCGCATCGTCCACCCTCGCGATCGCAGAGGGCTACTACAAGGGGACGCCGCAGTTCCACATGTACCCTGAAACGAATGCATCCCGATACATCCTCAAACGCTTTGGCCCGGTGGGTATTGGCCTGGATCTGCGACGGCCCAACTTTACCATGCATATCACCGGTGTGGAAAAGGGCTCGCCCGCCGAGGCCTGTGGCAAACTTAAAAAAGGGCAGATCATTGAAAGCATCAATGGTGTGACGCTCAAGGACATCGACCCCCGTATCATACTCGGTAACCTGATCACCGACGCCGAGGCTAAAGACGGCATCATCAAGATGATGGTCAAGGACGATCCGAAAGCCGCCGTGCAGGAAATCATCGTCAAAATCCCGGCTCTCGGCGCCTACAGCGAAACCTGGCCGGTGAACTGTAAAAAATCCGACAAAATCGTCCGTAATTGTGCGGACATCCTTGCCGAAAAGAAAGAATCGATCGGGATCGGGCTTGATGGAGCACTGCTCTTCATGCTCTCCACTGGCGAAGAAAAAGACCTGGAGGTTGCCCGCAAATGGGTCAAAGGACTGGTTGAAAAATACAAGGACGTCGAAAAGATCGAGACCTATCCTTGGTTCGCCGGCTATAACGGACCGGCATTATGCGAATATTACCTCCGCACCGGCGACGAATCGATCCTGCCGGTTATCAAGAAACTTGCCGACTATCTCACGCGAACCCTCTACAACGGCCCATGGATGGGTCGCGGCGCAGCGGCATACAGGTACATGGGTGGCGGACACATGAATGCCGCCGGCGTGCACTGCGTGGTATTCCTGCAGCTTGCCAAAGAATGCGGCGTCGATGTCGACGAGCACACCCTGCAGAGCACGCTCCACCATTTCTTCCGTTTTTCAGGTCGCGGTAATGTCGCTTACGGTGACGCCGAACCTGAAGGCGGCATGGCTGACAACGGCAGGACCACCGGTCTGGCTGTTGCGATGGCCGCAGCGGCAAACCTCCACCCTGAGGGTGAAAAGTCAGTGTATGCCAAAGCCCGCGACATCAACGCAACCAAGGGATTCTATTCCACATCCTGGCTGTTCCACGGCCATACCGGTGGCGGTATCGGGGAATACTGGCGTGGCCAGTCGATGGGGCTGGTCAGGGATAAGCGTCCGGCTCAGTACCAATCCTTTATGGACGGTCGCCGCTGGATGTATGAACTTGCCCGGACCCACGACGGCGTCTTCGGCTGGGTCAGCGGCTGGAATGTCAGTTACGATAAAACCGGTCTTGAGGGCAGAGGCTGGGGTAACTTCATCCCGCTCGTCTACACCCTCCCACGTAAACAACTGCGAATCTATGGCGCGCCTCCGACAAAATACTCAAAATCTTATAAGATTGAAAGACCCTGGGGTAACGCGACCGATGATGTTTTCTATTCTCTGACTCCCGGTGAATACAAGCCCGGCAAACGACAGGACATTTCAAAGGAACGCCTCATCACCGACGCCTCTATGCCTATTTTCGCCCGTATCAATGATCCGGAGGTAAGCGATGATACGCTGCTGATGTATGCGCACCATATTGACCAGGGCATCCGGAATGCTGCTTCAAGGGCGATTAACATCCATGGTCGCTACCACTTGGTCGTACCGCTGCTCAAGTCCAAGGACCCCCGCGGCCGCTATGCCGGTGTGATCTGCATCACAGGCATGGGCAAGGGCAAACCTTTGCCAATCGAAAAGGTCACTGACGAGATGTTCAAGCTCGTCGCCGGTATGATCAACGACCCGGAAGAATCATGGTGGGTTGTCCATAATTCAATGAATGCGTTGGCACGGGCCAGGTCTGAACTGGTCGTCCCCCATGTCGACCGACTGCTCCACTGGCTCAAACATGACGACTGGTGGTTCAGCAATGCTGCCATGAGGGCCCTGACTCCGGTTGTTGATGATAAGCGGTTTGCTAAAAAAATCCTGTCGGAGATCGGCAAGGTCATCGTCGCCGACAAGCGTGGTAAAACACTGATTCCACTGGGTGCGATTTCCAGCAAACTGGCTACTGCGGATCCGGAGATCCAGAAGTTCGCGGTCCAGGTCTTTGCCAAGGCGTATCAGAATTATCCGATGAAGCTGGTTGAACCCGGCGGGCAGGACTTGACCCCGAATATCTACGCCATGCTGGAAACCATTGGCACAACGATGTCCAAAATCCCCGGCGGGTTTGACGAACTCTACCGCATTGCCAAAATTCGCTTCCCAGAGCTCGCACTTCCGCACCAACAGCTCTTTATGACATCCGATGTATCAAAATTCGGCCCGGTCGTGAAAAAGGTGTTTGCTTCGATCATCCAAGACAAGCTGATCCCCGAATACGTCGAGAAAAACCGTAATGGCCTTGAAAAAGAGATGGCAGACAACCAACCGGGAAGAGCCACCGATGGCTTGGTCGCTCTCTATCAAAAAATCGGCAACAATGATTACAATTGGAACCTCCATGGGCCGGCACGCGACAAAATCGCGTGGCAATACACCACATTTGACCCGCCCGAGAAAAAAATCTGGGAAGGTGGCCACCGCTTCCGCAAAGTGACTCTGCCGGCCGGCACAGAAAACTGGTTCACACCGGAATTCAACCCCAAGTCAGCAGGCTGGAAAACCGGACACGCCCCGTTTGCCAACCTCGACGGCAAGCTCGCGCCCATCGGTGATTGTGAAGCCGAGGGGACCCGTAACTTCTGTGGCTGTGGCGAGACGCCAGCTACCTTCTGGGACAAAGAGGCTCTGCTGATGCGTGCCCAGATCAAACTCCCAGCACCGCGAGACGGTTACGCCTACCGACTGCTCGCCGGCGGTCGCTCCCACTACAACGCGGGCGGCGGAACCGACGTCTGGCTCGACGGTGAGTATGTGAAACCCGCCAGAAAGGGGGCTACTATCACCGCTGGCAGCGGCCGCAACTCCGGCAGACCATGGGGTGTAGGTATCGGCAATGACTACCGCAAGCACTTCGAGGACGGTAAACTGCTTATCGCCTGCAACGGATTCCTACGCTGGGGCCACCGAACTGATTACATCAAATCTTACAAGACCTTCTGGTTCGAGGAGATGAAACTACCACCGGTCAGCAAGAAATAAGCAAGAATCTAACACGATTCATCAAACGCAGGCTCAAAACATCGAATCAACAAAACAAAAATGAACCGGAAATCTTTGCTGAATTTACTAACAACTTCGATGATGCTGACGCTGATGGGAGCACCCCTGACAGCTGCCGAGTCTTATTATAAGATCAACCCGCAGTTTCACTCGTATCCCGACCCGGATGCGAGCCATTACGCTATCAAACGTTTGGGTCCCGTGGGCATTGGCTTGGATCTACGCCGGCCCAATTTCATCATGCACATCACCGGTGTTGAAAAAGGCTCCCCGGCCGAGGCCTGTGGCAAATTGAAAAAAGGTCAGATCATTGAAAGCATCAATGGTGTGACTCTCAAGGATATGGATCCACGCGTCATCCTCGGCAACCTGATCACCGATGCCGAGGCTAAAGACGGGATCATCAAGATGATGGTCAAAGACGACCCGAAAGCCGCGGCCCAGGAAGCCATCGTCAAAATCCCGGCTCTCGGCGCCTACAGCAAGACCTGGCCGGTAAATTGCAAAAAGTCCGACCAGATCGTCCGTAATTACGCTGATATCCTTGCTGAGAAAAAAGAATCGGTCGGTGTCGGACTCGATGGGTCATTGCTCTTCATGCTCTCCACCGGTGAAGAAAAAGACCTCGAGGTTGCCCGTAAGTGGGTGAAGAAAATTGTCGAACAATACAAAGACATCGACGAAGTTAAAACCTATCCGTGGATGGCCGGTTATAGCGGCCCGGGTTTGTGTGAGTATTACCTCCGCACCGGTGATAAATCGGTCCTCCCCGTGATCAAAAAATTTGCCGACTACCTCACCCGCACCCTCTACAATGGCTCATGGATGGGCCGCGGCGGCGCAAGCTACAGCTACATGGGCGGCGGACACATGAATGCCGCCGGCGTGCACTGCGTGGTATTCCTCCAGCTGGCTAAAGAGTGCGGCGTCGATGTCGATGAGCACACCTTGCAGAGCACACTCTATCATTTCTTCCGTTTTTCAGGTCGCGGAAATGTCGCTTATGGCGATGGCGAACCTGAAGGTGGAATGACTGACAACGGCCGGACCACCGGACTGGCTCTGGCCATGGCCGCGGCGGCAAACCTCCACCCTGAAGGTGAAAAATCAGTGTATGCCAAAGCCCGCGACATCAGCGCAACCAAGGGATTCTATTCCACATCCTGGCTCTTCCACGGTCATACCGGTGGTGGGATTGGTGAATTGTGGCGTGGGCAGTCGATGGGGCTGATCAAAGACAAACGTCCGGCCGAATACCAATCGTTTATGGACGGGCGTCGCTGGATGTATGAACTTGCCCGCACCCACGACGGCGTCTTTGGCTGGGTCAGCGGCTGGAATGTCAATTACGAGGATACCGTCCTGGAGGGCAGGGGTTGGGGTGGCTTCATCCCTTTCGTCTATACCATCCCACGCAAACAACTGCGTATCCATGGAGCTCCGCCGACCCAATACTCAAAACCCTACAAGATCGACAGACCCTGGGGGAACGAAGCTGATGATGTGTTTTACTCTCTGACTCCCGGCGAATACAAACCCGGCAAACGACAGGACATTTCGAAGGAACGCCTCATCACCGACGCCTCCATGCCTATTTTCAATCGGATCAATGATCCCAAGGTCAGCGATGATACGCTGCTGATGTATGCTCATCACATTGACCAGGGTATCCGGAATGCTGCTTCCGGGTCGATCAACAAGCAGGGTCGCTACCACTTGATCATGCCACTGCTGAAGTCCAAGGACCCGCGCGGTCGTTACGCCGGTGTGCTCTGTGTTTCAGGCATGGGGAAATCTTTACCCGCCGATCAGGTTCCCGATGAGATGTTCAAGCTCGTTGCCGGGATGATCAACGACCCGCAGGAATCATGGTGGGTTGCCCACGCCGCCATGAATGCCCTGGCACGGGCGAAGGCTGAACAAGTCGCCCCGAACGTCGACCGCCTGATCCACTGGCTCAAGCATAAGGACTGGTGGTTGGCGAACGCCGCCATGAAGGCATTGACTCCCGTTGTTGATGATAAGCGGTTCTATAAAAAGATCCTGCCAGAGATTGGCAAGGTCATCGTTGCCGACAAGCGTGGTAAAACGCTCTCTCCACTGGCTGGGATTGCCAACAAGCTGGCTGCTGCGGATCCGGAGATCCAGAAGTTTGCGGTCCAGGTCTTTGCCGAGGCGTATGAGAATTACCCGATGAGGCTGGTTGAACCCGGCGGGCAGGACTTGACCCCGAATATCTACGCCATGTTGGAAACCATTGCTACGGCGATGTCCCAAATCCCAGGTGGGTTCGACGAACTCTACCGCATTGCCAAAACCCGCTTCCCCGAGCTACCACTTCCGCACCAACAGCTGTTCATGTCTTCCGATGTCTCAAAATTCGGTCCGGTCGTGAAAAAGGTGTTTAACGACATCGTGATGAACCAGCTCATTCCTGAGTATAAACAGGCGCAGGGGAAAAATCTGGCGGCTGAGGTCGGGGCCAGCAAGGAGGGCCGGGCTCTTCAAGGCCTGGTCAAACTCTATCAGAAAGCCGGCATCGCCGATTACGACTGGCGGACCTTCGGGGCTGATCTGACTGAAATCAAGTGGGATTACCACAGCTTTGACCCACCCGAGGAGAAGTATTGGGAGGTGGGCGCCCGCTACCGTGAGGTGACCTACCCCACCGGGATGGAGAACTGGTTCGCGCTTGACTTTGATGCCGCCAAGGCTGGCTGGAAGAGCGGATTCGCTCCCTTCGGCCAGGAGAATGGTAAGCTGCGAACCAATCCCAAACCTTGGATCGACCAGGCGATTAAGAAGTCGATCGAGTCTCGGCACTTGTTTAAATGCAAGAGTTCATTCTGCCGCTGCTGTGACCCGATGAAGACGCTGTGGGAAAAGGAGGTCATCCTCCTGCGTACCAAACTGCCCATTCCCAAAATGAAAAAGGGCCACCTCTACCGCTTCGTGCTGGGTGGCCAGGGCTGCATGAATAACGGGGACGGCTTCAAGGTTTATGCCAATGGCAAGGTGCTCTTTGAGAAAAAACAAGGGTGGGGCAAGCGTCAGGGCGGCCCGATGTGCTTCTATATCAATGATGAATGGTGGCCGGAGTTTGAGCGTGGCGAGATTTCCATCGCCGTCACCAGCTTCCTGCGTATTCACAAGAGGAGCAACGTTAAGGGAAATATCCTCTCCGCCTTCGTGCAGGAGATGAAATTGCCACCCGTACCCAAACCAGCCAAACCAGCCGAACCCAAAAAATGATCATCCGCTCCGGAACAGCTGATCCTGTCAGCCTCTCCGGTTCCTGATGCCTCCACACCTATCTCACCTGTTGTAACCATGAAGTGTCTCTTTCTTTCCTTTTGTGTGGGTTTAACGCCGCTCCTTGCGGCCGCCGATGAGCTCGAAACACGTTTCCGGGATCTGCCGATGGATGCGCGGCGGCTGACGGGGCCACTCTTTTGGCTCCACGGTGACGATAACGAAACTCCCGAACGGCTCGGACACATGCTCGAGAAGGTTGCCGAAGGAGGGAACGGCTGCTTCACCGCTGAGTCCCGCCCGCATAAGGACTGGCTCGGGCCCGGCTGGTATCGCGACCTCGGGGTCTGTCTCGACAAGGCCAAGAAACTGGACCTGCAGATGTGGATCTTCGACGAACGCTGGTGGCCAAGCCAGTCGATCGGCGGGAAGGTTCCGCCGCGCTACGCCGCCAAGACGCTGGTGGCCGAATCGGTCGATATCGAGGGGCCGAAACACTTCGAGGCCGCCGGCTACGGCGGAGAACGTTCCATCGCAGCGGTGGCCGGACGGCTGAACGATTCCGGGAAAATCGAGGGGGCAACCCTGGTTGATCTGGCCCCTTTCATTAAGGGGGGGAAGCTCGCATGGAAGGCACCGGAAGGGCGCTGGAAAGTCATGCGCTTCAGCCACAAGCTGGCCTCCGGCCTCGGCCAGAGCGGGGGCAAGGAGTTGAGCGTCGACGGCGCAAGCCGCGACTGCGCCGAGTGGTTTTTGAAAACCGTCTACCAGCCGCACTACGATCATTTTGCCAAGGACTTCGGCAAGAGTATCCCCGGCTTCTTCTACGACGAACCGGAGACCCGTGGTGATTGGGGAACCGAACTCGACGTGGTGCTGAAGGAGTGGGGTGTCGATTGGAAAAAGGCATACGTCGCCTACAAGTTCGGACTCGCCGGCGATGATGATGTGGCGGCCCGCTATCAATACATGGAGGCGATCGCTGAGTGCTGGGGCAGGGTGATGTATGGCGGTATGACGCGTTGGTGCGAGCAGCGCGAGGTCAAGTCGATCGGCCATTTCATGGAGCACAGCATGCTCTACCTGAAACCGAAATACTGCGCCGGCGACATGATGCGCTTGCAAAAATACAGCTCGATGGGCGGCATCGATTTGGTCGTGCGGCAGCTCTAGCCCGGCCAGCGGACGTACGATGTCTATCAGACACCGAAGCTAGGCAGCTCGGTTTCCCATGTGTATGGCAAGGACGATGACATCGCCATGTGCGAGATCTTCGGCGGCTACGGGCAGGTGCTGAAG
>JARFRT010000445.1 GCA_029287105.1 Akkermansiaceae bacterium
GGATCCTCATGACCGGGCTGAACGTGCCGAACTGGAACCAGCGCAGCAGCAGTTCCTTGTAGTCATCGGTTTGGGGATCGCCGAAGAACCCACCGATGTCGGTGTTCCACCACGGGATGCCGCAGAGACCGATGTTCAAGCCGGCCTTGACCTGTTTGCGCAGTGTGGGGAAATCGCCCTTGATGTCACCCGACCATAACAGGGTGCCGAATTTTTGGCTGCCGATCCATCCGCTGCGGACCAGGTTGATGATGTCTGTCTGGCCGTTGGCGGTTTGGCCGTCGTAAACGGTCTTGGCAAAGTAGTAGGGGTAGAGGCAGGAAACCTCAAGGCCGTTGCCCCGGTAGTAACGGATGTTTCGATACTCGAGCGGTTCGATCTCAGGCTCGGCCTCATCGAGCCAGAACATGCGCACTCCCTGGTCGTAATAATTCTTCTGGAGCTTTGACCACAGTGCTTTTCTGGCACCGGGGTGGGTGACGTCGACGTAGGTGAGATCATCGTTCGCCTTTAAAAACAGGTTGTTGCCAAATTCGGGCCGGATGGTGAAGTTGTTCCGGATGAACTCCTCGTAGTTCTCACTTTGGGGAGCAAGGGTCGGCCAGACCGAGACGAGCAGTTTGATCCCCATGCTGTCCAACTCCTCGATCATACCGGCGGGGTCAGGCCAGAGGTCAGCATTGAATTTCCAGTCGCCGGTAACCGGCCAGTGGTAGAAATCGGCGACGATCACCGAGATGGGAAGCTCACGCTGTTTGTATTCGCGGGCGACTTCGAGTCGGTCATCCTGGCAGTAATAACGGAGCTTTGATTGCCAGAAGCAGGTTGCATACTCGGGTATCCTGGGGGCTGTTCCCGTGAGTGTTGAGTAGTGCTTGACGAGTTTGGCCGGGGTGTCGCCTGCAAAGATGACGTAGTCGATTTGGCGGGTGTACTCGGCGTAGAAGCTGGTATGGGTCATCGACAGCTCGGCGCGGCCCACTGCGGGGTTGTTCCAGATGAATCCGTATCCCTTGCTCGACAACAGAAAGGGGATGGAGATCTGGGTATTTTTCTGTGCCAGCTCCAGCACCGTGCCCTTGAGGTCGAGGCAGTCGTTGGGGTATTGGCCCATCCCATGAAGGTGCTCGTCTTTTTCGGTATCAAAGGTGACCTTCACTTCAAAATGATCACTTCCCTTGCTTCGGTATTGCCGGGCGAACTGCGGGTGGTGGGCGTGGGATGATTCCTTGAGTAGGACCTCGTCGCGATCGTTCAAGTAGGTGATCCTGCCTTTGTCGGCTTCGATTTCAGCCCGGATTTTCCCGTTTTTGACAACCGCCGATGTCTCGTCGATGGTGATGTCAAGCGGGTTGTCGGCTTGGTCTAAGAGGTTCCAGTTTTCGTCGGATATCCTCAGGCTTTTTGACGATCTGAACCTCAGGGCGTCCGGGCCGATGGCGTCGATCCAGTAGAGCTCACCTTCGTTTTCCCATTGCAGCCGATTGCTAAACTGGGTGAAGAGGCCTTGCTTTTTCACCGGGGTTTGAATTTGTTCGGACATAGGGTCGGGACGGTCATGTCGCAGTTGATTGATTCAACAGCTTGTGGGGAACTGAAAAATGAAAGTTTCCGACTGAGTTATGATGTGATCCCGATGGTGAATCCAGTAAAAAAGAGTGGTGAGGTGTCAGGGCGCCTACACAAGGGAGAGCAAGGATATTATTTTTAACCGAATGGTTGAAGGTTGTGTGACGGATCATGGGGAGGTTCATTTGTGGAATTAACGCTAACTCGCGATGAGGTTCTCCTTTGGAGAACGATATGTTGCATTCGTAACCTAGGGAAGGAGCGAGCTCGATCCCTAGGCTGGTATGAATTTGGCCGTTGGCCAACAGGTGATGCTAATTTGGCTGATCAAAGGGTATAAGATTCTTTATTTCGCCAACGGCGAATCTCATACCAGCCTAGTGAACGGACCCGGTCCGTTCGCTAGGTCATGGCAAGATGAATCTTGTTCTCTAAAGGAGAACTTCATGCTGAGTTTATCCATCCTTTGAGTTGATCGCCTTGAGCAGATTGTAATCATTCTTTTTTAACAGCGCTTGGGCCGCTGTGGGATCGCATTCAAAAATTTCCTGTAAAATTTTCGAGGCGCGGCAGATCAGTTTTTCGTTGATACAGGCGAGGTCAACCATGTGGGTGTCGTAAACTTTACCCATCAGGATCATGGCGGTTGACGACAGGGTGTTGAGGATTTTTTTGGTCGCGGTGCCGGCTTTCATGCGGGTGGACCCTGATACGACCTCGGCGCCACTGCGGAGAGGAATGTGATGGTCAAACATGGGTTGTTCCGGGGCCTCCACCGATAGAAGAAGACTCAGGGCCGATCGCTCCCGGGCCATGGCGAGGGCCGAACGGACGTAGTAGGCAGAACCACTGGCGGAGATACCGATGACCACATCATTCTGTTGGATGTCGAGGAGCAGCATTTCCGGTACGGCACTGGCGTCCTCTTCGAATTGATGTTCGATATCAATCGAGGCATCGGCAATTCCTCCGGCGACGAGGCAGATGGCGCGGTCGGGTTCAAGGCCGTAGGTGCAGGGGAGTTCGACGGCGTCGAGCGCGGCGATGCGGCCGCTGCTGCCACAGCCGACATAGATCAACCGGCCGCCGGATTTCAGTCGATCTGCAATGAGGTCAGCGCATTCGGCGAGTTTTTCTTCACCGTTAAAAAGTTGCTCGCCGGCCTGTTGCTCGGCCGTGAGGAATGTCCTCACCAGATCCCGGGAACTCATCTCGTGCAGCTTCAGCTCACCATCATACGCCTGTTCAGTTTTCAACTGGGAGAAGTCGTTTTTGAAGCGCACCTGTTCGGCGACGGCTTCGGCTTTGGCCATGGCCAGGGCGCCGTGCATTTGCAGGCGGTTGCCTTCCTTGAAAACATCGAGTTGAACGGTGTCGTTCTTAAAGTAGGAGCTGACTTGCTTTTGCAAATCGACTCCCGCCGCCAGGCATGCATCCACCAGACCGCCGGAAAGTGCGACTTCATCAAGTTGATAAAGCAAGGTGGCCAACTCGACAGCCCGGGCGAGGTTTTTGAAGTAGCGATGCCGGGTATCGGCGTAGGCCGGTTCACTGAGCACCTCACAAAGATCATTGTTGGCCGAATGGCTGGCAAGATGGGAGGCGCTGATGATGTCATTGAGGCTGTGCTCACCGTTCGTCACCGAGCCCAGTAGGGTGTAACTCCACCCCGGACGCCATCGTCTCCCGTTGCGCCACACGCTAAAGCCGAGGCCAGTTCCGATCACCATCAAACCGAGAGCACCGGCACCTTTGACAAGTCCCTTTTCGACAGCACCGATGAGGGCGCAATCGGCATCGTTGATGAGATTGACCGGGCAGTTGAATGTCTTTTTCAGGTTTTTGATCCAGTCCCGATCGAGTAAGGCGGACAGGTGCGCTGCCGTAAACTCAAGCCCGCTTCCGTGGTAGTTGACCACCCCGGCGGTGGAAACCACGATGGCTGAGGGTGTCGATGTCAGTTGACGGGCGAGTTCGATCAAAGCCCGGCTGAGATCATCTGCCGATGCAGAGGTATTGAGCGGGCTAGCTGCTTTGGCCGTTTCTGAAATAACGTCACCGTCCGTGCCGCGTTCGGCCGCCGCCGCCTTGATCCAAGTGCCGCCGATATCAAAGAGGAGATAGGTTTTTTTGCTCATGCTTTTGCACGGGGATTCTCGAACTTGTAACCTGGAACAGGATATTCCACGGCGAGTTTGCCAAGCTGGTTTGCCGGGTCAATGTCTTTTACCCGCAGGCTAAGATATAGCTCATTCCTTTTTCTTCTCAGGCATTCGGAAGTCGGAGAATGCCTGGATACGCGGTGCACGTCGTTTTCCCTCGTCGAAGACAAACACAATACTGCGTGAGCGTGGGTCATGGCGCCACTGGCTTTCAATAAGCGGATGTGTGCGCTCATCATTGGGGACACGGAAATAGATCTCTATCGGGTAGCCACCACGCCCGAGCGCGGGTGCCTTGACCAAGGCTGATTTTTTCGCTGGCAGCTCGAGTGATGATCTGCCGATATTTCCCGCGAGGTGCTTGGATGTCAGGTTGAACCAGAGCATCTCGCCTCGCCCGATCTTGTCGTAGTTCGCATTCACAACCTGCATACGCAATGGCACGACTGTATTCGACGGGTCACGGGACATCAGCAGATAAAAGTCCTGCGAGCCCGCGGGAATGATGGCCGATGGCGCCCCCTTGGGGACTTCCTCGGGTTTTCCGACAGGTGAGGTAAGCAGCCAGACCTTGATATCTCCTGATCTGAGCTTGTACACCGGAGACAGGCTCAGTCTGGGAAGCTTGACTTCCTGCGACTTCTGACCATCAAAAAGATAGTATTTACTCGCGGCTCGCTGGGGTCCGTTCAGGAAGAGAATACGACAAGTGTGCCCTCGCCCCTGAGCCGTCAGGACAGGTGTGAGAATCGGGAAGGTTCAAAGCAAGTGCGTCGGCACAGCAAAAAAAGCCACACACCTGCACAAAGATTGCTCAACAGCGGAAAGCTTGGTGCAGTTGATAAAAAGCGGATCAAAACGCATCTG
>JARFRT010000485.1 GCA_029287105.1 Akkermansiaceae bacterium
GGTGCATATTTACCCTGACGGCGGTGGCTACAAGTTGCGGTCCGCATTGGCGGAGCGTCACGGCCTGGGGATTGAAAATGTGGTGCTTGGGAATGGATCGAATGAAATCATCGAGTTGCTGTGTCATTGTTTCCTCAACCCGAAAGCCGAACTGATTGCGGCGGAACACGCCTTTGTCGTCTACAAACTGATGGCCACCCTGTTTGGTGCCAAATACGTCGAGGTTGCCGACCCCGGCTTCATCCACGACGTCGATGGCATGGCGGACGCGATCACCGACGACACCCGGCTCGTGTTTATCGCCAATCCTAACAATCCGACGGGCACGCTGGTCGGGCAGGCCGCGCTGGATCGCTTTATGGACCGGCTTCCCGACCATGTGGTGGCGGTCTTTGACGAGGCCTACTATGAATTTCTCGAAGACGCGCCGGATACGTTGAAGTATGTCAAAGAGGGGCGCAACGTCTGTGTGTTACGCACCTTTTCCAAGGCCTACGGGCTGGCGGGATTGAGGATTGGCTATGGTATGGCGTCGCCCGCGGTGGCTGCGATTCTGCAAAAGGCACGCCAGCCGTTCAACGCAAACGCCATGGCGCAGGCCGCGGCACTGGCTGCGATGAATGACAGCGATCACGTCAGGCAAACGCTCGAGACGAATACCGCGGGACTGGCGTATTATGAAACAGCTTTCGCCGAACGAGGCCTCGAGTATGTGCCCAGTGCGGCCAATTTCATTCTGGTCAAGGTGGGTGATGGTGACGCGCTGTTCCAGAAGATGCTGGAAAACGGGGTGATCGTCCGCGCCATGCGCGGGTACAAACTGCCCGACTGGGTGCGTATTTCCGTCGGGACCCAGGCCGAAAACGAACGCTGTATCGAGGTGCTCGACCAGGTGCTCGCGCTGATGCATGGTTGACACAATGCGGTCATCATTTATGATCAACCAGCTATCAACTATCCTTGAACATGAACGGCTCATCCAAACTCTCACAGGCCAGCTTTCGTTGTAAGCACTGCGACAAGCCCATCTTTATTCCCGCAGGACTCGCCGCCACCACGGCGCCGTGTCCCCACTGTGGCAAGGTGGTGACATCTCCGGGACAAGGTGCGAAGCCGGTAGCGGGTGGTTCTGATGCGGTTGTCAGTGCCGGCCAAACGGATAAGGCGGGCGGTCCGGGGGTGGCTCCGGTGGCTAAGCCAGCCCCGGTGACTACGACGATAAGGCTGGAAGCCCCTAAGAAATCGGCGGCTGAAGCGGCTCAAAAGGAAGACCTTGGCATGCCTCGGTTGGCCGGTGGCGGCGGTGGCGGGAACAAGCGACGCGGTAAGGGCAACATGGCGGCGGTCATCGCGGCGGTGCTTATCCTGCTCGTGGCGGGTGGGGTGACTTTGTGGTTGGCTGAAAAATGGAAAAAAGACAAGCAGGCGGATGCTGGCGGCGCGGATCATGCGGCCAATACCCCCACGATGTCCGCGGATGTCTGGTCATTAACAGGCTGGAAGCAGGACGCTTCCGAGGTTTTGAATGCCTTCATGACCGCCAAGACTCCGGAGGAGCGGATGAAGTATGCCATCCCTAACGAAGGGGTGCTGGATGAGCTTAAGATGTTTTATCCTGCGGGCAGCGATGATGCCGACACGCCGCAGGAGTCATTCGCGCACGTCATGGGGGGGGAGGCCGATCGCGGACGTGGGATTTTTCTGATGCAGTATCGGCAGCCGGCGCAGATTGACATGAGGGAGTATTTTGCGCCCATTGGCTCGTTGGAGGCCGTGACAGGCCAGAGGTTGACGAGTCTGCTTGAGATGGCGCACCGCATCGACGAGGACAACTTATCGAAACCGGTCGGTATCAACGCCTTTTTCAAGAAAACCGAGCAAGGATTGAAGCTGGATGCCTCGGTGTTCATCCAGGGGAAGTTCCGGACCTTCCGCGCCTTTGTCGATTACCCGCGCCCCGGAAAGACCCAGGTTTTTCGGGTGGTTGCGCGGGAATCACTGAGTCATGAACTCCGTGATGACCCACGCTACCGGACCTACCGACTCGAGGATTTCGCTTACCCGAGGGATTTTGCCAACGTGCCAACACAGGTTGATTCCGAGGCGGGGAAAATTTTGTCGGCGCTCAATTGGAGAGGGGAGAATCGGGAGTTGACGATGCGCACCGCGACCGTGGAGCTCGGCTGGAGTGACGAGAGTCCGTCGCAGTTGAAGATTGTCAAGGTCGTGTGTTGGGAGTTCCTCGGTGTCGGCGGAGAGCCCGGCAATACGCTGGTGCATGAGTCACCTGCTGATTCCTCGGCGGAGGGAGAATAGCCATGGAAACGACCATTGCTGCCATTGCCACCCCGCCGGGGATGGGCGCCGTGGGCATGATCCGCGTCAGCGGACCCGACGCTTTTGGCCGGGTAAGCGACTGCTTGCAGGTCGGCAAGCGGGCGGAGGATTTCAAGGAACGCTACGCGACGCTGACCAAGGTGGTCGATGCCGATGGAGAACCGATCGATGAGGTGCTGGCCACCTGTTTTTGCGGACCGCGCAGCTACACCGGCGAGGATATCGTGGAGATTGCCTGCCACGGCGGTGTGCTGGTGATGCGGCGGGTTTTACAGCGCTTGCTCGATGTGGGCGTGCTGCCTGCCGGAGCCGGGGAGTTTAGTCAACGGGCCTTTCTCAATGGCAAAATGGACCTGACCCAGGCGGAGGCGGTGATGGATTTGATCTCCGCGCAGACCGAACTTGCGATGCGTGCCGCGCACGAGCAACTCAGGGGGACACTGGGTGATACCTCGGAGGCGATCCGCGAGCAAATCCTCGGCATCGCAGCCCATGTGGAAGCCTATATCGATTTTCCCGATGAGGATATTGATACCGACACAGGCTCGGCACTGTTGGCGCGTATCCGGGCCGCCGTTTCTAACATCGAAAAGCTCCTTCAGACCGCCGAACAGGGGCGCATCCTGCGCGAGGGGGTGAGGATGGTCATCTTTGGTTCACCCAATGCCGGGAAATCGAGCCTGTTGAATCGTCTGTTAGGGTATGAGCGTGCCATTGTCAGCGAGATTGAGGGCACGACCCGGGATACCGTCGAGGAAGTCTTAAACCTTCAGGGTATTCCGGTGCGTCTGATCGATACCGCCGGGATGCGGCAGTCCGAGGATACGATCGAACAGCAGGGCGTGAAGCGGACGCGGGACCAACTGGAGACGGCGGATCTGATTTTGGAAGTCGTCGACGGCACCCAGCCACGCGTGGTCCATCTCAGCGCCGAAGAGATTGGCGGAAGGCACCACATCCTGGTGATCAATAAATCAGATCTGGCATTACACCCCGACTGGACTGACGCGACAGGAGTCAAAATTTCCTGCACCCAGGCGGTCGGGCTTGACGCGCTTGTCGACACCATCGCCCACGAGCTTTCCATGGGCGCCGGCGAGTGGGGTGGGCATGCCGTGGCAATCAACACCCGTCATCAGGCGTGCCTGAAACGCGCCCGGACAGCACTTGAGGCCGCCGAGCACACACTCGAAGCAGGGCAAAGCGCCGAGTTTATTTCCGTCGAACTGCGCGAGGCCATGGAGTCGATCGGCGAGATTGCCGGCAGGATTGATACCGAGGAATTGTTAGGTGAGATTTTCAGCAGCTTTTGTA
>JARFRT010000537.1 GCA_029287105.1 Akkermansiaceae bacterium
GAAACGGGTGTAGCTGCCTGAGTGCGGTTCCTTGGCCACGGGTTTCCCATTCACATAAGCATGGGTCTCCAGCGACACCCCTTCAAAGACGAGGGAGACGTGGCGGCGGCTCCCCCATTCTTTGGGGACGCGGAAGCGATAGTTGTAACTGCCTTTCTCGCCCGATTTCACATCGTAATAGGTGAACTTGCCGAAGCCCTGCATCTCCCAGTTCGACGGCACCTGGATTTTACTCCACACGCGCTTGTTTTGGCCGTCCGTGCAGTAAAAATCCCACGCCACGGTGTGGTCCTTGTCGGTCCCCGAAAGATGCTGAATCCAGGTTTCGGTATCAGATTCCGGGGCTTTGGACGGCTCTCCGACATCGGACAGGTAGGCATGTTCCTGAAAGCGCTCTAGAGGCCTCCCCCAATCGTGGCTCTGCCGGAGCAGCTCTCCGGTTGACCCTGCGGCGACGCCCTGAATGGTTAGGATGAGCAAGGCGAAGATTAACGCAAAATTTTTCATGGGTTGAACGGTAACCATTTCACGGAGTTTCATCAAGGAATCAAAAATAAGCAGGTTACAAGACATGCCGGCCACTACCACGTCTGTAGCAAAAGTTCTTTTATTGACTGCTACTGCTAGGAGCCTGTCGGACTTAGAACACACAACCTTGAGCACTTGATGCTTGGCCCAAGGCTGTGTATCGCGCCCGCCACAAACCTGTTAGCTAACATGCCAGGTGTCAGGACGCATCCCCATACAGACTTAAAATTCACATACGACATTCAGTGGCAAGGTGCCACTGGGGCTCTACATGTTGAATGGTGATGCATTTCAAGTCCCACAAGCTCCCAGTAATTTGCTTCTTGCGGGCTGTCCCTGAGGACGTTGTTGAGGAGATCGGGGTTGGAATGGTAGTTGCTTTTCCGAGGCCGGATTACTTGCGGCGACGGAGGATGAGGGCGAGTCCACCGAGGCCGAGAAGGGCTGTGGTGCTTGGCTCGGGGACGGCGGTGAACTCGGCAGCGACGGTGCTGGGGCGATTACCAGCCGTCGTGAAGGCGGGATTGATCGTAGAAACTGTGGCTACCGATTGGTATCCGGAGGCGTGATTGCCCGAGCCTACCAATCCGGCGAAGATTGGGGTCAACGGCGAGGCAGCGACGGCCGATGACGAGCCGTCCGAATATCCAGCCAACACAAGCGAACCCGCTGACGTGGTCGTCAGCGAAACCGTAGCGGCACTGGTGGAACTATTCGTAGCACCAAAGTCGGCGGCGGTGCCGGCAAGCACCACTGCGGAGACACCTAGCGAATAGCCGGTGTCTTGGACGACGAGATCGCCCACGCCGATTGAGCCTGGGTTGTCGAGGTAGTAGATGCCGACCCAGCCATACGCACTACTGCCGGTGCCAGCGCTGCCAACCGCGAAGGTCATCGCTGTGCCGTTGTAGGTCACCGTCCCTCCCTGATTATCTGGAGAAAGACCGGAACCCTTCACTCCCACAGTCACGACTAGCTTGCTGGCACCGGTGAAACTGAGATTGCCAAGTTCAGCGTCCGTGACTGCTGAGTCGTCATTGTTCAGATCGGATCCTGTGTCGAGGACTAGCACTGCGGCGTGAGCTTCAACACTGAACGCGAGGGCTGCGAGGCCGGCGAGGGGTAAGGTGATATATTTCGTAAGTTTCATTGGTTTATTTGTTCGTTGTTCGTTGTTTGCTTGTTTGTCAGCAAATCAAACCGCTCATCACCCACGGGGAGCAGGACGGATATTCGCTGCTAAGTGGCGCTCATACTACTCGACAAGCGCCGACCATCAAGCAGTGTCATGGCTCAATTTAGGACTACAACCCAAAAAAACAGGTTATATCTCGCCATACTACAATTCCCCAGCTAATTTGGCCAAGCCAAGTCAAACGGAAGAAACCCGACTCCCCATGAAAACAAAGAATCGTGCCACCATCCTACCTGATACTCGCGAGCGCAAGCGGGTGTTGTTGCTGCTTGGGTGGCAGGCCCGCGGCACTGAGGAGGGGATCGTCCGCTACGCCCGTGAGGCAGGGTGGTCGCTGAACCTGCATACCATGCGCACCGGCGCGCTGCCGGAGACGGAGGAAATCGACGGTGTCCTGTCTCTTCTCGGCGGGGTGGGAAGCCGGGTGGATATGACCGAGTTTGCGAAGCGGGTGGATGTGCCGATCGTCGACATGCACTCGGACGAGGCCGCGACGGTTCCCGCTGGGCGTGTGTTGATTGACAACCTGCGGATCGGGCGGATGGCGGCGGATCATTTCCAGGAAAGGCGGTTCACGCGTTGTCTTTTTGCCTGCAAGAGCCTGGTCGACCACTCTGCCCGTGATCGGTGGCGGGGATTTTCTGACGGGCTAAAAGAACACGGGGTGCAGGCTCGCGCCTTAGAGTGTTTCCCGAGGGCGGGTGCCGGGGCGGACGGACTTTCGCCGCGTCTGAGTGTGGACCGGCTGAAAGCGGGCATCGCCGAGGCGGAATACCCTCTGGGGATCTTTGCGGAAAACGACGACTTTGCGGTATATGTGCTCGAGGCCTGCGAGAAACTCGGGGTGAGGGTGCCCGAGCAGTTGGCGCTGCTCGGTTGTGGCAATCACTCGCTGATTGTCGATCTTAGCCGGGTGCCACTGTCCAGCATTGCCCAGAACTTCACAGGTCGCGCCTACCGCGCCGCGCAGTTACTCGATGAACTCATGGCCGGGGAGTCTGTCCCCGGGGAGCCGATCCTGATCGAGCCGGGACGCCTGGTGACGCGCCGCAGCACGGACATCCTGGCGGTCGGCGACCTCAGGGTCGCGACGGCACTGGATTTTATCCGCCTCCATTATCCGGATGAGGACCTCGACACCCCCACCGTCGCCAACACCTGCGGAGTGGCTATGCGCACTCTGGCGCGGCTGTTTACCAAACACCTCGGGTGGAGTGTCGCGGAGGAAATCAAAAAAACCCGCATCCGCCAAGCCTGCCAGCTGCTGGAAGAAACCGAACTAACACTCTCCGAAATCGCCGGGCAGGTTGGGTTTGCCGGATTACAACACTTTCGCCGGAACTTCAAACAAACGACGGGATACTCACCGCGAAAATGGCGACAGAAAGAACAAAAGGGAGGCGTTTAAAACCATTCATCTGACCGATCGGACGACTCTAAGAAGGATCACTTGGTTCCTTTTTTCCTACCCCGTGTTTTACCCTTTTGCTTCGAGGTATACGGGCTGCTGTCGAAAGCGTCATTGGCGAGGCGTGGGTCCTTGTTGGCCTTGAGCTCGGTCATGAGTTCTCCGCGGAGTTTTTTCCGGACGGTTTCATACTCCGGGTTGCCGGCGAGGTTATTCATCTGGAAGGGATCCTTGCGCAGGTCGTAAAGTTCTTCGGCGGGCCGTTTCCCCCACGCGAATTTGAGGAAACCGGCCATGTTGTCATCATTGCGGTGCTCGACGATCCACGCCTTGGTCGGCGAGGCGTCGATATCGCGGAAGCCGGCATAGGTGTTATTGGCGAGCGTGTCGAAGTCGGGTGCGGAGTCGGGCTTGATGTCGTAGGGGGCGCCCATCGGCCAGCGGTCGGGTTTGAAATTGATGATGTAAAGATGATCGACGGTGCGGATGGCGCGGATCGGGTAGGGTTGGTTGTTTTCGCGGGCCGAGCCGACATGAACCTCGCGGCCGATGAGCACCCACGGGCGCAGTTTTGAATCGTCGGCGCCGGGCGCGAGGGCCGGGAGCAGGTCCTGGCCGTTCGGGTCGTCGGGCGACTTGAGTCCGGCGGCGGCGAGGAAGGTCGGGGCGAGGTCGATGAGTGAGACCGGCGTGTTGACATCGCGACCGGCGGCGATGTGTTTCGGCCAGCGGATCGCGAGCAGGACACGCGAGCCGAAGTCGTGCACGTT
>JARFRT010000049.1 GCA_029287105.1 Akkermansiaceae bacterium
GCTCGAACGTTACGCCTCTGTTGGGATCGGCAATATCCTCGCCCTCAGAGGCGACCCCCCAGCCGACGCCGGTCACTATGACCGCTCAAAGGACACCTTTCCCTACGCTGCCGACCTCGTTCGGCACATCCGTCAATTCAACGAATCGGGCAAACACCCTGACCCACGGGGGTTTGGCATCGGCGTCGCAGGCTTTCCTGAGGGTCACCCGGATACGCCAAACCGCCTGCTTGAAATGGACTACCTCAAAGCGAAGGTGGACGAGGGTGCCGACTATATTTGCACACAGCTCTTTTTTGATAACCATGATTTCCTCGACTTCCGGGATCGATGCCGTCTCGCGGGTATCGACCTCCCGATCATTGCGGGCATCATGCCCATCACCTCGGCCAAAGGCATCAGGCGGATGGCTGAGCTCGCGGCCGGCGCGCATTTCCCCGCCAGGCTACTGCGCGCGCTCAACCGTGCCGGAGACAACCGGGAGGCGGTGCAGCGTGTGGGTATCCAGCACGCCGCCGAGCAATGCGCAGGACTACTCAATGCCGATGTCGACGGCATCCATTTCTACACCCTGAACCAGAGCCGCGCCACACAAGAGATTTACGCCTCACTCGGTATGGGTTAAGTACTTCCGGATAAAAAAACCGCCCGGGCCGTCTTGCCCGCCAACCCAGCCGAGCCGATTATTGTCTGTTTCGACCGAGGATGTAGAGTCGCTCGGCCAGAGTCAGGGTCAAGGTCTGTAACCGGCCACCGAGTGGAGCATCCAACCAGATCTTCCCGGTGGCAGCGTCCATCGGATAGGCTTCTTTCAGTTGCGGGGCTTTATCAAAGGCGTCTCTTTTCAGGCCGACCTTCATCAGACCTCCAAACCGGCGCACATTTTTTTCCGCAAGAATGGATGTTTTCATGACATCATCCGCGGATCCTGTTCTCGCACCGGAAGTTCCCACCACCACATCCCCCACACCTTTTGCGGCATCAGCAAGTGACGTATTGACATCCGACGACTCGAGTAGTTCATCATCCATTTTCCAGTTCTCCTCAATAACGTCGCTGACCACTTTCACATCCTTGATTTCCAGCGCCTTGGCAATTTCAGCATAGGATGGCGGCCTAACATTGACTTCACCCGCAAGGCTTAGCAAGCCCCCCGCCCTCAAATCGATTTTATCCACCTGAAGTGTATTGCCTCCTGTCCGGATATGAACTCCTCCCTCGGTAAAAGAAACTTTTCGATAGCTGTTATACAAATCCACCACGCTCAAGGCGGAGAACAAAGGCAAGGTATCGCGCAGCACCATCACGTCACCGTCATCGAGCGACAGATCCATATCCATCACGATCCCTTCCTGACTATTGGTCGACCCCCCAATCGTGCCCTTGCCGGAAATGGTCCCCTCGATCCAATCATGATACCGTGGAGGCAGCAGGGATTTCATGGGCATGGATTTGAACGAAACAATCCCTGCCGCCTGCGGTTGCCCGCCCGATCCCATATTAAGTTTAAACGTCACTATTCCGCCATCGCGGTGCAGGTCCCCTTCTTTGATCTGCACTCCATCCTTGTTGCAAACAACGACCAGCTTACCGATGCTCAAATTACGCAACCAGTTCTGATTGAACGTCCCCCCTTCAAATTCCAATCGCCAGCCGTCCCCTTCACGGGCGGCACTCATGTGGCTCCCCACGATTGAGCCACGGTTATTTTCAGAATAACCCCAGCGAATATTTGCGCTCTCAGCTTCAATCCATTCAAAGGAAAAATGATCATGTTGATCAAACAGAGACATGTAGGATTTGGCGGCTCCGGCATCATCGCTGGCACCCGCCTTAACAAACAGGTTGAGGTGGCGGATATTCACGCCACCACCATCCCAGTCGCCCACCAAAACGTCGGTTAATTTCATGTTCAATCGCACCAACCGCGCCTGCATGCTGTGAAAGAAGGAATCATCCGTCCCCTTCATCTCGATGGAAGCAATGGTGACAACATCCCTTTCCTTCCTCAGCCCACCGACCGTACAGTCACGGCCCTTGAGATGGAGCTCAACGGCAGACTGGATACCCTCCCTGAAACCCTCACTCTCTACATGTCTGACGAGGTAAAACCAAAAAAGAAGCAGCAATAGCAGGAGCAGGAAGACGAGACGAATCGCGACCCGGGCCATACGCGCGATGAACGTTTGACCGTCAGCCGCATGACGGAGTTGAAACCAGAGCCCCTGACGGGAAACCCACTCGTTCATCTGTTCGTTGAACGCGCTGCGTTTCTCATCCCTTGCATTCATATTTTTTCAGTAACGCCTTACTTTAGGTCTTCGCCCCTCCAGTTGTATTTCAAGTTGTGCGACGGTTGCTCCGAAGGGCGCGGATTAGCAGCCGCAGCCGCCACCACAACACCCGCCACCACCGGCAGCTTGTTCCATGTCCTCGGGCTCAGGCACACGACCAAGCTCGAGTGTCATCCCGATGTATTTCCCAATCGTTTTTTGCAATGTTTGCAGGTTTTGCTGGGCTTCCATGAAATCACTTGCCACTTCATTACTCATCAATGCGTCGCGCGCATCCTCAAAGTCCTTGATCTCCTGATCAGCCAGCTCCACGCCAGCATGCTGCTTCTGATGAAGCTCCTCACCTCGTTCATGCACCGACTGGTACTGCAGCTTGGCAGCGTCATCCTCAAGGAAGCGCTCAACTTGTCCCTGGAGGGCTACAAATTCAATATCCTGTGCGATTGCATCACACAGCTCTCTGGTCTTCAACATCACGTTGGATTCTTTAGCAAGCATGCTCATGCCAACCACTTATCCCCTCCCGACCTGTTTGGCAACCTCTGACCTCGTAATTTTTGTGAAAAATAGGTCATCACGCCTGCCCTACCCACGTTTCCGAGGTAATTCCATCCCCTGGCCCCGCTTACGTTGCAGCCCCCTTTCCCCCGCGGCCCCTTGGATTGGCGGGGTGGGTGAGGGGGGGGGGCGGGGGGGGGGGGGAGCGGCGGGGGGGGGGCGGGGGGTGGGCGTGGGGGGGGGGGGGGGTCGGGAGGGCGGGGGGGGGGGGGGGGCGGGGGAGGGGGGGGGG
>JARFRT010000084.1 GCA_029287105.1 Akkermansiaceae bacterium
AAATTGACCACAACCCCGCCCCCGCCACTGTGGGGGCCTTGGAAGCGGGTGCGCCAGGTGGTCTCGGGGAAAACATAACGAAACCGTCTTGCACGGGTGGTGCGCACAACGAAGTAAACCAGGGCGGTCAAAATGATCAGTGCACTGACGGCCGCTACTGGGATGATTTTCTTGAGTTTTTGTTTCCACACATAATCCGCCACCATCCCCTTCCTCACCTCGACCACGCGGTCATTGTAGCGTTGCCCCGAGGCATGGACGAAGCGGAGTCCCTCCGAGCACTCCTTCCAGGCCGCCATTACCCGGTCTTTTTCCGTGTTTTCCTTCCGCGCACGCGTGCAGGCCTCCGCAACGGCTCGGTCGATTTTTTCCCGAGCCATCTCCACACCTCCGGCTTCGACGTGAAACCCGGTCGCCTCCCCAGGCACGTGAAACACCACACACCAGACGGGGGCCCGCGACCAGGCTTCTCCCAGCTTGCGGGCGTAAGTCTCTGCGCCCTGCGGCGGATTTTTCTTGGAGGTCACCAGATAGACATCGATGTCATTCTCCTTGAACAGTCGGCCAAGCTCTCCCTGGGCGGATTCTTTTTCAGCCTGGGAAAACCACCTCGCGGCATCGAGAATCTGCCCGACAGGTCGTACGGGGATTTGAGAGAGATCGACCTCGTCACCATCATCCATTTGCGCCATTACCGATGTGCACAGGCAGAGGATCAGGGTAAGCCATTGAAGGATGCTAGGCGGAGTTGTCATCACGGGTGGGCTTATTGGTTGACTTTTTTACTCACATCGCTTGCGGACTGACGAAGTAATGCTTCGGCGCTACTCATGTATTCAAGAAGGGCCTGACGATAGTTCCCAGCTGCCAGATCCTCGGATATTTGTCGGAGCGCCTGTTCCCAGCCGCTGTCCTCAACAAAGGCCTCGATGGCATAACCAGGCGTGAGGGATACCAGGCCGCGCTGAGTATCGATGAGCAGCAACAAACTCCATGCGCGGTCATTTTCCACCTGTCCCTCTTGAAGACGACAGGCATTCATCATCCAGAAACCGAACTCCGCCATACTCACTGGATCGTCCATTTCGACAAAACAAAAATAAAAGCCGATCTGGGGAAAGCGCCGAAGGAGCTTATCGACTGCTGAGTTCAGATCAGCACGAAGCCGATCATCCACAACCCCGGTATTGTCCATGATGCGCTCCAGCACCGGAGCGGTGTAGGGAAATTGCTGGATGACACGGTAGGCATCAAAACCGCAGCGCTCGCATAGGTCAGCAGACTCATTGAAATGCTGGAGACAGGAGGGACAGACGACCACGGCCCGGTTAAACATCCGGGCTGGATACTCCTTCCGTCTTTCCAGTGGCTCAGACACGATATCTGTTAGTTCTGCTGCGGTAATTGCTCGGCAGCGGGCTCCTCGGCAGCGGGTTGCTCGGCAGCGGGTTGCTCGACAGCGGGTTGCTCGACAGCGGGCTCCTCGGCAGCGGGTTGCTCGGCGGCGGGTTGCTCGGCGGCGGGTTGCTCGGCGGCGGGTTGCTCGGCAGCGGGTTGCTCGGCAGCGGGCTCCTCGACAGCGGGTTGCTCGGCGGCGGGTTGCTCGGCGGCGGGTTCTTCGGCAAGTGGTTTCGCAGCGGCGATGGGGTTCCCTGTTGATTTTTTCTTTGCCGGCCTGGCTTGTTTTTTGGCTGACTTTTTCTCTATTTCCTGAGCGGCGTGCAATGTGCCGTCGGAAAAAAAGAGGACCAACCCCTCGTTGATGAGCCAGTGCAGGTCGTGGTACCAGAGGTGGCGTGTGTCATCGTCGATTTCTGCGGGGAGGCAGTCTTTCCACATGGCATCGATGTTGCCGCCGGGATGGGCCGTCACCCATTGAAACAGCACAGACGGGCGATCCGCGATGAGCATATTGCCGGGCGCGTGTTTGGGTCGGGCCGGGCCACAGTGGAGTCGTTTTTTCCATTTGAAAACGGCGAGGTGGCGGCCACTCATCTGGCGACAGAGGATGGATGCGAGGTTTCCCGGATAGCGCTTTTCCTCCGCCACGGTATTTTTAAGCAAGGTCATCAGACCCGGACTGATCATCCGTGCTGGAATGTTGGCAAGGGCTGAGGCGATCTTGCCGGATTCAAATTCCTGTTCAAAGCCATGGGCCAGAAAGTGCTGCTCCACCTCCCGATGGTTATCGAGGATCACGACTGTTTCCTCGATCACCGGAGTCGTGGCTGCGGCGGGCTCGGCGGCAACTTCCGCATCTGCCGGGGCTTCCTCTGCCTCCGAAGATTCGGATGAAACATCCTCTGTGGCATCCCCGGCCGAGTCATCTGCGGGCTCGGGGGCTGGCTCGACTCCGGCGGCGGTTTCATCGGCACTCTGTTCGGGCACAACGGCGTCTGGGCTAACGGCGTCTGGGGTAAGGCCTTCGGGTGCATGCTCCTCGTCAGCGCTTGCCTTGCCGGTGTCGGTGGGTTCCTCCTCCTCGGAATTGGTTTCACTTTGGGGGGGGTCACTTTTCGGGCGCCAGCGGGTGTGTTTGGTCATCCCGTCGAGCCACTCCTGCACCGCCTCTTCGCTGTGCTCCATGGTGATCCGGCTCTTGTAGCGATCGAGCGGCATATTGGAAAACTGCTCACGGTGTAAATTGATCACATTCTGCTGGTAGGCGTGGTGATTGGGTGGCCCTATCAGCTTCCTGCTATACCCGCATCGTGCCACCGACTGAAAATTACCTGACGGTGGTGGCACCTCGGTGATTTCCTCATCATAATACTTACTGATCATTCCGGCCGACCAAAAATGTGCCAAGCATTCCTTCTGATAGAGCCAGACCGAGTGGTCGCTTTTGCTCCGGTAGATTGGTTGCTGCTCGTTTTCAAAAATCACATGGAAGCGATCAAGCCCGCCTAACACAACCCATGCGAGATCGAATACCGAATGGGTTCTCCCGGTCGCGATGATTTGTTTGGCCATGGCATCCATCCCTTCCTCGATGGGCATGATGCGCGCCACCACCCCCTCTGCGGGCGGGGTCATCGGCTCTTGGCGTTTGTCCTGTCCTCCATCCTTATTAAAATCACGTCGATTGCCTCCCGAGCGTCTGTCTCTTTGCCCACCCGTTCCTTTTCGGTCGCCTCGCTGGTCGCCCCGCTGGTCGGACCTCCCCTGTGGCGGGCGTCTTCTTTCACCCTGCGCCGCTGCACCGGATTTCCCTGGACCAGACGGGCCGCCTGCCCCTCCTGATTTCCTTTCTTGGGGTGCGCGGCGGGGTTTCTGGCTTTGGTCTTTTTTTGCCCATGCGGGCCCAAAATCCAAGGCACTCAGATCGGGTGCTTGATCGCCTTTTCCGGGGGATGGTTCCTTTTTGCTCATTGTCGGATGTCACTTTTACATGTTCGGTCTACTAACGGAAGCATTCAAATAGAGAAGTTTGATTGTTTTTTCAACGGCATTTTTGTGGTTCGCCAACACTATTTTGGCCTTCTGGCTCATTTCGGCTGCCATTGTCGGGTCCTGAAGCAGCTCGTTGACACTCCGTCCGAGGTCATCTGCCGAAGCTAACACCCTGATCCCTCCAGCCTCCTTGAGCATACCTACCAGCGGCTCAAAATTACCCATATTCGGACCACAAAGAACAGGCACGCCTGCGGCGATCGCCTCGGCCGGGTTTTGCCCGCCCTCGCCGAGCCAGCTTTTGCCGATCAGCACCAGGTCCGCATGCGCGGTCCAGTCCCGGAGCTCGCCGGTGGTGTCGATGACCAGACAGGCCGATTCCGGATCCCTGGGCGGGTGGTAATCACTGCGCAGCACAACCTCGAACCCGACGGATTGGAGGTCGGCTGCCACCTCGGCACGCCGCTCGGCGTGACGCGGCACAACCACCCAAAGAGGCCGCGGCTCACCATCCGCGGCAAGCAGCGCCTGCCCGAGCAGTTTCTCCTCCCCGGCATGGGTGCTGGCGGCCAGCACGACAGGCCGCCTGCCCGGGCGGGGGCCGGCAAAGTCATCGAGCATCGCCTGAAACCCGTCACGCCGCCGTGGGAGAGCCCCACCCGACGGGTCAAACTTGATACTTCCGGTGGTGTGGATTTTCTCCGCGGCAATGCCCAAGCTTTCGAACCTACGGGCATCGCCGTCATCCTGCACGCAAACCAGGTCGAT
>JARFRT010000091.1 GCA_029287105.1 Akkermansiaceae bacterium
ACCGATACCGCCGCGGCACTCAATGCCGCCGGCTTCGACACGCTTCGCTTCTCGTTCGCCGGTAATGGTGGGTCCGAGGGCGACTTCCGTGCAGCCACGATCACCAAGGAGGTCGGCGACCTCGATGCCGTGCTCAGTGCCGTGGCACCCTCGTATGCCAAGATTGGCTACATCGGTCACAGCATGGGGGGCGCCGTGGGCGTCATTCAGGCGGCCAGGGATAGTCGCATCAGCGCCCTGGTATCACTCGCCGGTATGATCGATACCAAGACTTTTGCCGTTACCGAATTCGGCGAGGAAACGCCCGATGACGGACTGATGTGGGAGGAGGAATCCTGCCCGCTGTCCTCGGCTTATATGACCGACCTCTGCGACACCGTCCAGAGTGTGGCACCGCTGGTCGAATCGATCACCGCCCCCTGGCTGCTACTGCACGGGACGGAGGACGACGTCGTGCTACCGCGCGATACCGAGCAGGTGCAACAGATCAAAGGCGATGCCGTCCAGGTCGTGCTGGTCGACGGCGCGGACCACAGTTTCAACCATCCTGCCCACAAGAAACAGGCGACCGATACCGTGGTCTCATGGCTGACCGCACAGGCGGCGCGTTGAACGACTCAACACGTGAGAGAACGTCCAAGATGACTCACGCGCGGTAGCGCGTTGAGTCCACCACCTTGTTCGATACTCCTGTCATCCCTTTGGTCTTCTCCAGCATATTGGTGCTGGTGGTTATGGTAGACGCAACTACCAGTAAAATGTCATACTCCCGATTATTCAAATAACCGAAACCGCTCCAGAACCTCCCCATTAGTCGTCAAGTAGCGTGGATAAACTTCCGCAGCGAGACAGGAATGGGCTGGTAGGATATACAATGTCTGCGCTAACTCGATTTGCTCAAACACTTCCCGCGAGACTTTGATTTTTGACACTTCCTGGCAACAGCTAACGACTTTCCCGTCCGACAGCGGAATAATTTTCCACCCATCTGTTGTAGGCAGTGCAAGTTGTCCGAACAAACGTTCGCCATTGATATTGACAGAGTCCTTGGAGAAATGAACGGAACCACCGTAAACGACGACCTTCAGGTCGTCTTCATATTTCCCAATTACTGGGCAAGCTATTGCTACAGCAATGTCAGTCTCGCTGCATGAGCCTGTCTGTGTTTGGGTCAGGTCGTAGAACACGAAATTTCCCGGGCGCATTTCATCGACACCCTCAAATGCTTCCACCAGACTCGCCGAAGGCGTATCTCCCATAGATATCCGTGCGCGAATACCGTTGGCGAGTAGCATCTGCTTCAATTTCAGCATACGCCGGCGACCTTCATCAAATCGATGTATGACTTGTTCCTTGCCGCGACACTCGTAGGTGTGCCCTGAATGTGTTAGCAAACCGCAAAACTCCAGCTGAGGAGAACTTTCCACAAGTTTTGCCAGCTCTAGGACATTTTGTTCATCGTGCCATTTAATGCCAACCCTGCCGTATCCGACGTCTACCTTAATCCATAAAGGGCACTTAACGTTCAGTGCATTATTCAGCATTGTCGCCACCTCAAGGGAATCAACCAATACATTTAGCCTGATGCGCCGAGCTAGCAGATCAATATCCTGAAGCTGACCGGGATTTACGGGCACGGCTAGCGTGATATCATCCCAGCCGTGCTTAGCAAAATAAGCCGCCATATCCAACGAAGATACAGTTATGGCGGTAATGCCCATATCTTTGAATAATTCGCCTATTGCAGCACATTGGTGTGTCTTGAAGTGAGGACGAAAGAACACTCCATGTCGCTGCAACTTATCAACAATGCGGGAAATGTTTCTGCGGACTTTCCCAATATCTAACGTCAATTGTGGTTTTTTTAAAATAGATGTTTGGTGATCAAGCATTAGAATCTGCCGGTTTTGTTTGATTTTTTATTCGGTCATGCCGAGCTATCGAGCGTCCAAGCTCTGGCACCACCTCGACTGTGGGTTAAAGGTGCTGATTACAGGGATCATTCGGGCTCAGGGCGTGTAGGCGGTTGTCCTGTGCGGAATTGTTAGCCTTTTCAGTAAGCGCCTTGAGAGTAGGTTAACTCGTAACTGTGTGTGTAGATTTCAAAGACGAGGCCGAATGGGTCTTCCACGTAAACCATCTTGAATGGCTTTTCGTTTGGATAGTATTCCCTGATTGGCATCCGTTGCTTGCCGCCATTTGCGACGATCTTTTCGACTAAGAGCTCAATATTTGGATCCTGAACACAGAAGTGAAATGTTCCGGTTTTCCAATACTCGAATTCTTTCGGCTTCTCATTGTTCCGAAACTCGAACATCTCGATCCCGATTTTGTCTCCGGTGGATACGTGAGCAATCTTGAAGGAGCCCCAGCCTTCGCCAAACACATCAATACACATCTTGCCAATAGCGGTGTCGGACTCCTCTTTCACAACCGTCGGTTTCATGATCGTATACCAGCCCATGACGTTTTCGTAGAACGCTACCGCCTCTTCAAGGTTCGGGACTGAGATTCCGATGTGGGAGAATGTTTTTGGGTATGCGCTCATAATTTTCTTGGGCGAGTATCACTACTCGTTAACACGGGCATTAGTAACTTTCAGGTGCTTAATCATTTGGAATGGTTAAGGACAGAGTTGATATCCGCTATCGTTAGACTAAGCGTAGCGGTGGTGAACCGGTAGGGGCAAGCGGAAAAACAGTTCGGGAAGCTGGATTGTTGAGATCCTATTTTCACCTGGAGGTTTCATTCCGGATTGCTTATTCGTTGGTGGCATGAATGGTCAATCCAAGCGCGGTCATATTGCTCAGGATCTGTCGAGATCCGATTTGGAGTGCGGACGGGTTTCATCGTGCATGTGAGCTGTGCAGGGGGAGGGAGTGCGGCTATCGCCGGAACAGAGATCGGCAAGCCGACTC
>JARFRT010000109.1 GCA_029287105.1 Akkermansiaceae bacterium
GTCTTTCTCTTTCCCGCATCCGAACTTTTCATCACCGCCAGGGCCCGCTCCATCAAACCCGCCGGGAGCCCGGCCGCACTGAGATGCAGGAAGCTGCCGAGGGCAAGAAGTGAAATGGTGAGCGTGCGCATGACTTACAGCGTCTACAACCCAAGCGATTTCAACCTGCCAGCTTGTCTATCAAGATAATGCGTAGGCAATGTGCGGAGTATAGAGCGCGGGTTCGAGCAAATAGGTATCGTGGCCTTTGTCCGATTGCACGGTGATATGCATGGTATCCACCCCGCTTGCCTCGAGTCCTGAGACGATTTCCGCCTGCTCCTCGGGGTAGAAACAAAAATCAGAATCGATGCTGAAGACGAGGAACTTCTGTCCATGTTCCGCACAGCGGGCAAAAAGGTCGCCGACATTATCGACCCCCGCCTCGACGCATGCGTCGTAGCGTGACCACATATCGATGATACGCAGGTAGGTATTGGCGTCGAAGCGTTTCACAAACTTCTTCCCCTGGTGCAGCATGTAGCTCTGGAAGGTGTCCTGCACCTTGTACCACGCCAGCGTCTCATTGTCCTGACGCACTTCCTGGCGCGCGCGCTGCTCGATCGCATCGAGATGCACAAAGGTTTTGTGCGAGATCATCCTGGCCAACGCCAAGCCATAATCAGGGTGCGGGCCGTCATAGTAATCGCCACCATTGAAATAGGGATCATTCTCGATCGCCAGAATTTGCTCAAAAAGAATAAGGCGGTTCAACACCGTCGTTTTCATGCCACTGGCGATAGGGATCACCGTGCGCACCCGGTCCGGATAAAGGGTGGCAAAGGTCAATGTAACCAGCCCGCCCACCGATGGCCCGATAGCCGCACGCAATACATCAATCCCGAATGATTCGAGCAACCTCAGCTGCATCTCGACCTGATCCACAACCGAGATTTTAGGAAATTTCGCGCCGTAGGCGGCTCCGGTCTCGGGATTGATCGACCTCGGACCGGTGCTGCCATAACAGCCGCCAAGGTAGTTCGCGCTGATGATAAAAAAACGATCGGTATCGAGCGCCTTGCCCGGCCCGATAAATGCGTCCCACCACCCTTGGTGCAGTTCCTCTTTCCACAAGCCCCCCGCCTCAGGCAAATCCGGGTTGTAGCCGCATGCGTGGTGCGATCCTGACAGGGCGTGCGAGAGAAGGATTGCATTCGACTTATCCTCATTGAGCGTCCCCCACGTCTCGTAAGCCACCTGCACTCCGGACAACACCTCGCCACACTGGAGCGGGAACGGATCACCCTCCAGCTTCAAGATCTCAGTCTTCACAGGCAGCTGATTGATGTTGGCTTCGTTGGACACGGGTGGGATTGTCCATAGATCGGCGTCGAATAACACCGTTTTTTGCGATAAAAAAAGATTCATCCGCTGTGCCGTCCATGGAGTTGAGGCCACGTTCCCGTTACTCAACAGGTTGGGGACATCCTCCAAACCTCTGTCTTCCTGAAAAGGCATGACATCAGCTCGTAGGGGCCGCCCCCATTTATAGTACATCGGTTCGGGCGAACTACCATTAGCGGTCGAACACAGCAGACCCGTCGAAAATACTGACCGACCCCGAAATTTGCAACCTGATTTTGTCGTATCACCGTAACTATAATGCAAATTGTTTATTGACAACAGGACAATCCACGCTTGCACAATACCCCCATCCTCGCCCACCTTGCCGCCATGCAGTTTCCCGCTACCCGAGCCAGTGTGCACACCTTGAAAAACGGCCTGACCGTCATCCTTGATGCCGATTCCACCGCGCCCGTGATCAGCACCCAGGCATGGGTGGAAACAGGCAGCATCCATGAGGTCGGCTATCTGGGTGCCGGTCTCTCGCACATGCTCGAACACATGGTTTTCAAAGGAACGGAGAGCTACGATGGCAAGGAGATCTCCGACACCGTCCAGTCCGCCGGCGGCGAGTGGAATGCCTACACCACCTTCGACCGGACCGTCTACTACATCGACGGTCCGGCCGAAAGTGCCCACACCTTCCTCAAGGTGCTCACCGAGATGATCTTCAGGCCCTCGTTTCCCATCGAGGAATTCGAAAAAGAAAAAGACGTCATCCGACGCGAGATCGACATGGGCCTGGACGATCCGGACGACCACAACAGCCGGCTTCTCTATAGCACCGCCTACACCAGCGACCCCCGCTGCCAACCCGTCATCGGGCACCTCGAACTTTTCGACCAGCTCACCCATGATGACATGGTGAACTACCACAGACAGCGCTACACAACCGAAAACACCTTCCTCAGTATCTCCGGTGATTTCAACAAATCGGAAATGCTGTCCTTCCTCGAAGAGATCACGGCGAACATACCACGCAGTTTCACCCGCCCCGCTCCGGTTTCAGCTGAGCCAGCGCAGCTCGGCAGCCGTCTCCGCCGGGAGACCTTTGCCATTCCGGCCAGCAAACTCACCCTGGCATGGCAGATACCCAGCCTCGATCACCCCGATGCCACCCCGCTCGACCTGCTCGCCACGATCATCGGCGCCGGACGCTCGAGCCGGCTCTATCAAAACATCCGGGAGAAATCCGGACTCTGTCACCACATCGGTGCCTGGAGCAGTATTTCGCCGGAACTGCCCGGCATGTTCGCCGTTGCTGCCATTGTCGATCACGATAAGCGCGATGCCGTCCAGGACGCCATTCTGGACGAGATCGCCCAGCTTGCCACCAGCGACTTCAAGGAGGAGATCAACAAGGCGACACGCATGGCGCTGGTCAGCCAGTTCCGCACCCTGACCACCGCATCAGGCCGGGCCTCCGACCTCGCCTCGAACTGGCATGAGACACGCAACCTGGATTTCACCAGGGACTATATCGACCTGCTGACCAAAGTCAGCCCCGATGACCTCCAACGCGTCGCCCGCACCTACCTCGTCCCCAGCGCGCTCACCATCACCTCACTCGACCCGGAAGGCAGTGTTGAACCAGCCGCGGCCTCCGCAATCATCGAGCCAAGGGGGGAAATCCAGTCGCGCGTTCTCGATAATGGGCTCACCCTCATCACCCAGAAAGACTCCCGCCTACCCACCGTTTCCATCTGCGCCGCAACGCTTACGGGGCTCCCGTCGGAAACGCTTGAGAACTGCGGGATCAACAGTCTGCTCGCCAAGCTGATGACCAAGGGCACGCTCACCCGGACAGCCGAACAGATTGCCACCACCATGGACACCATGGGTGCCAGCTTCAACATCAGTTGCGGTAATAACACCACCCTGACGTCCGCCTCGTGCTTGCAGCCGGATCTCGAAGATACGCTCACCATCGTCGCCGACCTCATCCAGAACCCGACCCTTCCCGAGGACGCCCTCGAACGCGAACGCGACGCCATGATCCCCGCGCTTCAGGAACAGGCCGGCGTTCTGGGCCTGAAGGTAAATGAAATCGTTGAAACGGGTATCGGC
>JARFRT010000142.1 GCA_029287105.1 Akkermansiaceae bacterium
CGATCGCACTCGACCACCCGACCCCATCCGCACTTTCGAGCTTCATGACCTCCTGGAAGATAATGTCCCCTGAAAAAGATTCTCCGTTGAGTGTGATGGGAGGGGCTTGAGCATGGAGTAACGATGACCTGTCCCCGAGGATGAAAAACCCTCCATTTCTGACGACCACGTTCTTCAAGTGATAGTCTTGAATGAGTCCGCCTGAAGGCATCGGGAATAGATTCTCGATCAGCGACCAGGTATTCCCTCCATCGGAGCTGGATGCAACAAGTCCATAGTTTCCTACAGCGACCGCTTTTTGCCCTAGCACGGCAACATCAGAAAAGGCGCGGTTGGTCAGAGCGTTCACTCCCGTCCATGTGGTCCCGCCAGTGCTGCGTGAGATGTAACCATTGACTCCAGTCGCGATATAATTGCCGTTGCCATAAGCCACTTTCATGCGGTTGTTCCGGCTGGTTTGCGTCCAGGAGATACCATCGGAGCTTTGATAGAGTTCTCCATTTCCATAGGCCCAGAAGAGGTTGTTGGCGGAGACAATTTGTCTTGAATCGATCAGTTTGTATCCTAGGGATAGCCAGTTGTATTTTGTGTATGACCAGTTTTGTCCATTGGTACTGGTGTAATAATGATAATTATACTCGATATTATTTGTTCCGTAGTGAGACTCTGCAACGATGCGGATAAACCGGCCGTTGGCAAAAATCAGGTGGCAAATTTCCGAAGATGACATGGAGTTGACCGTTGTCCAGGTTGCTCCGCCATCCGTTGATCGTCGGAACCAGCCATTGCCATCAGCTGAAAAAAGATAGACTCCATTGCCATAGATGAGAAAGCCCTCATCGTAGTCTCCGAGGGTTTCGATGATACTGCCGCCTTCCGTCCACGTGATGCCATCCGTGCTGGTGTAGGATCGGTCCCCACCTTGTGCGTTGGTGAAATCCTTGGTGATCATGAATTTACCCCCGCCAAAAATGAGGTGCTTGATCCCACCGCTCAAAGCGAGTGTCCAGGTGAGGCCATCGTCTGAATAATAGAGCTCATGACGGGATCCTCTGGCCACCCACACATCATTTCCAAAAGCTAGGGTGGTGAATGTATCTCGAAAGCTCGCAGTTTTATAAAATGGAGTGACCACCTTGCTCCATGTCAATCCCTCGTCCACACTGCGCAGATAATACTCCTGAGTGGGAACGGGGATTAACCAGGCGCCACCACCATAGACAGGTAGGCCCAGGTCATCAGCAACCCAGGCTTCACCGTCGGCATAGGTTGCTTGGGTTGTTTCTTTCCACGAGCTGAAGTCGATGTTCGTCAGTGATCGGGTTCCTTCGGCCGGACCAATGGGAGAAGCTAGCTCCGTATCCAGAGTGTTCACCGCCCAGTAATAATAGCTACGGTCAGCCCGGGCTTGCTCATCGGCGAAGATGGTTCCTGACGAGACATTCTGTGTGAGTAATGAGGCCTCGGCAAATACGTTCGACTCACTTCGGTAGATGTGATAGCTGTGAGCTGATTCTGTCAGATTGGCCTGGACTTCAATGCTGCGAAACAAATGCTGAGTGGCATAGACATCCTCAGCCTTGAGAGGTGGACCGGTGAGTAATGTCAGGCATAAGGTGGCCCCTAAGAACGATGAAATGAGACGAAAAAGGGAAAGCATAGCATCTTAAATGATAGCTTACGTCATATTCCATGCAAGATTTTAATAAAAACAGCATGGAACCCCGTGTTGCTTCATTGAAGCGGACACCGAAGAAAAACTCGAAATGCAGCCCGTTGCCTCATAAATGAGGACACTCTACTGCCCAGGGCATGATTGCCCATGCGAGCGTAACGATTCATACCACTGCCTGACCCAGTGATGCTGCCCAGCCGGTGGCGCCGAGCGCTGTCGGGGGGCTTTCAAATATCCTTTGACACGCTGATCTCCGGTGCGTTATTGGCGAGTGATGAAATACCCCTTAAAAAAAACGGTTTTGACAGCAGCGTGCCTGTCTCTTGCCTCTCTTCCGGCTTCGGCCGAAAAAAACTCGGTTGCCGAGTTCTCTCCCGAGGAGGCTGACTCTCAGGGATGGCGCGTCGTTGA
>JARFRT010000112.1 GCA_029287105.1 Akkermansiaceae bacterium
GAACGCTTCGGCGGCCTCCGCCGCAGGATAGTTGGAGATACCCGCATAGAGCGCCTTGCCTTGTTGGACCGCAGAGGCAAGAGCCCCCATGGTTTCCTCGATCGGGGTGTCGGGGTCGGGCCGGTGGGAGTAAAAAATGTCGACATAGTCAAGCTGGAGACGTTGCAGCGACTGGTCGAGTGACGACAGCAGGTACTTGCGCGACCCCCATTGGCCGTAGGGTCCGTCCCACATCAAATACCCGGCCTTGGACGAGATGACGAGCTCGTCACGATGGGCGTAGAAATCCTCCTGGAGAATCCGGCCGGCATTGCGCTCCGCCGAACCCGCGGGTGGCCCGTAGTTGTTGGCAAAATCGAAGTGGGTAATGCCGAGATCGAAGGCGCGGCGCATGATGCGCCGCGATTCACCCAGATCGTCAACGTCCCCGAAGTTATGCCAAAACCCGAGTGAGATGGCCGGCAGCATCAGCCCTGACTTGCCACAGCGCCGGTAGGGCATGCGACCATCATAGCGGCCGGAGTCAGGTGTGTAGGACATGTTAGACGTGCTTCGGAGCCCGCAAAGGCTTCGCTACGGTTGGAGTCGAGATAACGCAGGGCTTGCGCCTTTGGCCGCATCAGACCGTCATCAGCTCGGTTTCCTTGGCAGCCAGATGATCGTCGATCTCCTTGATGAATTTGTTAGTCAGATCCTGGACCTGCGCTTCGAAGTCGTGTTGACCGTCCTCGGTGACTTCATTGGCGGCCTTCATTTTTTTGGCGGAGTCCATGCCCTCCTTGCGGCAGGAGCGCACGCGCACACGGGCTTCCTCTGCCTGCATCCTCACCATTTTGACCATGTCCTTGCGGCGCTCTTCGGAGAGCTCGGGGACGGGGACGCGCAGGTGTTTGCCTTCGTTGGCTGGGTTGAGCCCGGTATTGCTTTCAATGATCGCTTTTTCGATGTCCTTGGTCGTCGAGGGATCGAAGGGTTGGACCATGATCATCCGGGGTTCGGGGATGGTGATGACGGCGAGCGCCTTGACCTTCATCGAGCTGCCGTAGCTGGCAACGTGGACGTCGATGTTTTCAATGAGTGCCGGGCTGGCTTTTCCGGTGCGGACAGCGGCAAATTCATGCACGACGTATTCCACCGCTTTTTGCATGCTGTCCTCTGTTTGTTTGAGTGCTTCACTTGGTTCCATAATAATAGTGTGGGTTGTGGTGGCAGGTTGATGAAATTCGTTAGAATGGGGGGATGGGTATTCGGATGTTTAAAACTTACCCCCTCAGGGTTTATCCTTTGTGGACGATGGTGCCGATGTCTCCGCCGGTGAGGGCTTTGGTGATGTTGCCATCGATCCCTATATCGAAAACAATGATAGGGATATTGTTGTCCATGCAAAGGCTAAAGGCAGTGGAGTCCATGACCTGAAGATTTTGGCTGAGGCACTCCTGGAACGTCACCGTTTCATAGCGTACGGCCCCCGCGTTTTTCTTGGGGTCGGAACAGTAGACGCCATCGACCATGGTCGCCTTCATAACGGCGTCGGCCCCCATCTCGCTGGCGCGGAGGGCGGAGGTCGTATCGGTGGAGAAAAACGGGCTGCCGGTGCCGGCGGCAAAGATCACCACCATGTTGCCAGCCAGGTGACGGGTGGCTTTGCGGCGGATGAATGGCTCGGCGACGTTTTTCATCTCGATGGCAGATTGCACAATACACTGGACCCCCTCGGCTTCGAGCGCGCTTTGCAGCGCGAGCGCATTCATCACCGTGGCCAGCATACCCACGTAGTCGGCGGTAGCCCGGTCCATGCCCCGCGCACTGGCGCTGGCACCACGCCAGAAGTTGCCACCACCACAGACAACGCCAATTTCCACGCCGGTGTCGGCGGCCTTTTTAATCTCCTTGGCAACACGTTCGACGATTTCCGGTGAGATGTTGTCCTGGCTGCCCGGCTCCCTCAGTGCTTCGCCACTGAGTTTTAATATGACACGCTTGAAGGAACGGGTATCGCGGGGGTTACTCATGACGGATGGGAGAATCAAGAATCAAGAATGAAGAGTCAAGTAGCGAATGACCACGACTGAACTCCCTGGCAGAAAATGACGGGCCCTTCCGATGCCACACCCCCGATGCCACACCCCCGGTGCGCGCTACAGCAGCCCGTCCTTGCGCGCCTGCTTCCAGTAGGCATACTCGGAACGGTTGAAATCGATGTACTCCGGTGACAGGTCGCTGGAGTAGACCTCGTAGTCGGCCTTGCCCAGGTGCAGGCTGATGGTGATGGTGAAGGAGTCTTTGGCTACCATGTTGCGCAAGGTGTCCATGGAGGTTTTCGCCTGCAGCCCACCGAGGCAGGCGGCCTTGCCATTGATATGAATATCGATGAGCTCCTCGCGGACCATGGCCCGCGAGTAGCCGACGGCGTGGATGATCCGTCCCCAGTTCGGGTCGTTGCCATTCCACGAGCTTTTGACCAAGGCGGAGTTGGCCACGGCTTCAGCCACTTTTTGGGCATCGAGGTAGGTGCGCGCGCCTTTGACCTCGACGGTGACAAACTTGGTGACGCGCTCGCCGTCGCGGACAAGGGCCTTGGCCATTTTTAACATCACGTAATGAAGCGCTTTACGGAATTGGCGGCACTCCTTGCTGTTGCGTTTGATGGTGGCCATGCCGCTCTGGCCATTGGCGAGGGCAATCACCGTATCATTGGTGCTCATGTCACCGTCGATGGTGATCCGGTTGAACGAGACATCAACCGCTTCGAGCACGGCTTTCTGCAGGCACGCCGGGGTGACTTTGGCGTCGGTGGTGATGAAGCAGAGCATGGTCGCCATGCTGGGGCAGATCATGCCGGCCCCCTTGGCACAGGCCCCGATCCGGACGCGGTGGCCCCCGATTTCCACGGAGACGGCGATTTCCTTCTTACAAGTGTCGCTGGTCATGATGGCCTGGGCGACACCCTCCCCGTTTTTAGCGCCGAGTCCGGCAACCAGTTCGGGTATCTTCGGTTCGATCCGGGCCATCGGCATCGGCAGGCCGATCACGCCGGTCGAGCAAACCGCGACTTGACGCTGGCGAAGCCCGAGGCCTTTGGCGACCAGGTTGGCGGTTTTGCGTGCGTCACTAATACCTTGTACGCCGGTGCAGGCGTTGGCATTGCCGCTGTTAGCGACGATTGCCTGTATGGCATCGGCCTTCAGGTAGGCTTGGGAAACTTTGACGGGTGCCGCCTTGACGCGGTTGGTGGTGAAGGCCCCGGCGGCGGCGCACGGGTGCTGGGACGAGATCAGCGCGAGGTCGAGTCGCGGGGCGTCCGGGTTCTTGATGCCGGCACTAACAGCACTGGCTTGAAAACCGCGCGGAGCGCAGACTCCACCTTTGATCCTCTTGATGACAAGTTTATCCGGCATGACGAATCTCTACCCTGACTGGTTCCTAAAAATTTTGCAACCCGGCAGTTTCGGGAAATTGACAAATCAGGTTGAAATTCTGCACAGCCTGGCCGGCGGCGCCTTTTCCGAGGTTGTCCTCGGCACTGAGAAGTAGCACCCGGCCGGTGCGCGGATCGTGGTCCCACCCGATATCGATAAAGTTCGTGCCCGTGACATTTTTTGTGTCAGCGCAGCCACCCCGGCCCAACAAGCGGACGAAGTGCTCGTCGCCGTAGGCTTCTTCGAGCGCACGCCCAATGTCAGCAGGCTGACCCAGCAGCTTGGCACTGGTGGTCGAGCAGATCCCATTGTGCACCGGCACCAGATGGGGGGTGAACGAGATCGCCACGGGTGCACCCGCCGCCTTGCCGAGCTCTTGTTCGATTTCAGAGAGGTGGCGGTGCTTGGGCAAGCCGTAGGCGCGCACGCTTTCGTTGCACTCACAGAAAATGAGCGAGAGGTCGGCCTTGCGGCCGGCACCGCTGACTCCGGACATCGAGCAGGTGACGATGCTGCCCGGGTCGATGAGCTTGTTGCGCAGCAGCGGCACCAACGGCAGGATGATGCTGGTCGGATAGCAGCCGGGGGCGGCAATCAGGCGTGCGCCGGGAATGTCGGCACGATGCACCTCGGGCAGCCCGTAAACCGCCTCGGCAAGAAGTTCCGGGGCCGGGTGCGCGGCGTCGTAAAACTCCTCATACACCGCGGGGTCGTCGAGCCGGAAATCCGCGCTGAGATCAATGATGCGCAGCCCCTTTTCCAGCAAGCTGGAGGCATATCCCGCGGCGACGCCGTGGGGCAGGGCAAGAAAGGCAAGCTCCGCGCCCGTGGCGGCCACGGCATCGGCATCGGGGTCGATGAACTGAAGGCCCGCCGCCTCCGCCCCGGTGAACCGCGGAAACAACTCACCGATGCTGCGACCCGCGTTCTGACGCGAGGTCACACAGACAAGTTCGGCATGCGGGTGGGTGAGCAGGAGGCGCAGGAGCTCAAGGCCGGTATAGCCGCTGGCTCCGATGACGGCGATTTTCACACGTTTCATGGGGACATGGAAATGCCACGAAAATCGGTGCTTGCCAACTCCTAAGTGTTGGGCTTAATTGCGCCCCCCGCCCGGCGAAGTCAAATTCACGGGCAGAAAATCAAGATCGGGACTTGGCGCAGTTTGGTAGCGCGCTTCGCTGGGGGTGAAGAGGTCGCAGGTTCGAATCCTGTAGTCCCGACCATTCTAAAAAAACGGAATCATCACAAAAGATGGTTCCGTTTTTTTTGCACCGGGACTCGAGGATGAGAACGCAGTTCGAGCGCACCGCGCAACCAAGTGAAGCGCCGTGCATCACGGCATTTTGACCCCAAGTTTCCGGAGGAGGAAACTTGCTAACCAGCACAGCCTGAGCGGGCGAGGTCAGCGCACGATCTATATCCATCAGACTTCCGGAGGAGGAAGTCTGCAAGCCAGCACAGCCTGAGCGGGCGAAGGCAATCCTGTAGTCCCGACCATTCTAAAAAAACGGAATCATCACCAAAGATGGTTCCGTTTTTTTTGCACCGGGACTCCGGGATGAGAACGCAGTTCGAGCGCACCGCGCAACCAAGTGAAGCGCCGCGCCGTGGCGGTGGCTTCCAGCCGCCTCGCCCCTCCTCCTCAACTGGCTGGCAGCCCGGTCACGCGACCGTCCCCTGCCTCCTGTCTCTTATACACATCTCCGAGCCCACGAGACAATATTGCCAAT
>JARFRT010000251.1 GCA_029287105.1 Akkermansiaceae bacterium
GGCATCGAGTCCCGGCACGTCGGCACCACATTTCTTGGCGAGGATGAGACCCATGTAGCAGGCCAGGCTGACGTTGTTCATCTGGCCGTATCCGGGTGCGCGGTTGGTTTCCGGATCGATCATCTTGTGACCGTAGAGGCCGGCAGGGTCCTGCCCCTCGACCAAGCTGAGCGTGTAGGTCTTGAGGGCAGGTAGAATGCTGGGGTCCTTGGTCAGCAGGTAGCACTCGGCCATGGCAATGGTCGCGTAAGCCGTGCTCCATGCTCCCACAGTTTTGGTTCTGTCTCTGGCCTGCAGGGATATGCCATCATATGTGATGTCCCCGAAATCCTCGCGGATGATGCGGTAGGCGACCTCCTGATATTTCTTCTCGCCGGTAGCCATCAGCCCGAGCAATTCGCTTTGGGTGTGGCTGGTGCCGGCGCGACCGCCCTTTTTCCTCTCGACCTCCTTGATCAATCCCTCGGCGGCGGCGGCGATGATTCGGTCGGTCTTGGCGCAGTGGTAGGGTGCCGTCGGGCTGAACGAACCGGTGGCTTGCAGGTTGAGGGTGAGCTTTTTTCCACCTTTGGTTGTGATCGGCAACTTGCCGCCTGCCTCTGCACTTTCCGCCTCGAGAATGGCGGCAGACAGCTGCTCGTCGAACTCCCTGACGTTTCTCGGTGCGCCCCTGCCACCGAAATCGATGATCACGTCGCCCTTGTTAAGCAGACCGTCTGCCGGCGATCCCGGCTCGGTGCCATCGACCACGATGAGGCCTTTCTGGACATCGCGTACCGCCAAGATACCGGTCGGCCCCATGAGGATATGGGGCGACTTCTTCTTGGAGAATGCCGGTGTGGTGAGCATGCTGATCAAGATGACTAACAGGGCGGGGATGTGGTGAGATTTCATTTGTGATGCGATAGGATGGATTTGGTGGTGTAAGTCGGGGCAATGTGAGTTGGCTGAGAACTGCGACTGGATGCCTTGTTGTCAGCCAGGTGCTTGGCCAAGTGCTTGTGCACGCATTCCTACTCCCTCCTTAGAGCCTGTTTTTCAGAAGCCGAAAAGGAAACGCTTTCAGCGCCGCCCCCTTGGGTGGGGCGGAAGGGGCCGCGTGGGCCGCATGGTGCGTGTTGGTAAAGGCCGCCGGAGCCTGGGTGCTCCATGGCATCAAGAATGCGCAAGGGATTCATGGGCAGTGATTTGGGGATAACCACCACGGGGAGCGACTGACCGTGCGCATGGGTCCACACAGCGCTTGCACCGGCGGAAAGTGCCGTCAGCCGCCATGGATTTATCTCGAGGCGGATTCCGTGCTCTTACAGCAAGCAGGTGATTCGAGGCCCCCAAAGACGAACCATGATTAGGCGGAAAACACCGACGAGAGAAGCGGGACCGCAAGGTGGGCACCACGATGGATCGTCTGCCCTGCGACATGTCCGACTTCGTCAAGGGGACAGGAAATCCGCAATCGGCACCGCCCGTTATGGAGGAGATATCCTTAGCAATACAATGATTTTGCAGCAGTGCACAGGGTGCTTACGCAGCACTTTGACGGAGCCGTCGGGAAGGAACCCCTTTAGTGGAGCAGTTGCAAAAGATCAAAATCTAGACCATTTCCCAATTTTGGTAAAAGTTCGTTTCCGACGTCCGAAAAAGCAGGGCGATAACCATCCAACAACAAATCTAACAACAAACTAAACAAATGAAAATACGAAATACGTTTAATACTCGAAGTCT
>JARFRT010000156.1 GCA_029287105.1 Akkermansiaceae bacterium
TATGCATAAAAGATTCCGCCAGCGATAGCCGGTTGGAAAAACACCAAGAACACTTGTGAGTAAGGAATGCTGACCACCCCTAATGCGCTGTATTGAAGTGCCGTTTCTCCATCGCAAATTTCTCCTGCCTTTCTGACGCGCGGGACGATCTTCAGCATTCCGCTGACCGGCGGATACAAACATTCCCGTTTACCTCGTCGCCATATTCAAAAGGAGGACACCATGGCAAGACGCCCTATTGTCGTGTTGGTTGCTACCGTGATTTTGTGCGTCGTGGCCGCCTTGACATCCGCCGGGGCCGGCGATCGATTTTCAGACAACGGCGATGGCACGGTTACCGATCACCTGCTAAATATCATGTGGTCCCAGACCGACAATCAAGGCGATATCAGCTGGAAGCAGGCGGAGCAGTGGGTCCGGTTTACGTTTCCTCACACGATCCAGGCGTCTTATGATGACTGGCGCCTGCCCACCCTGGCGGAGTTGAAGTCCCTGTTGGTCAGAGACCGGTCTTATGGGGGCTATGAAACCGATTGCGGGCAGGTGGTCCGAATGCCTCCGGCCATTCGTCTGTCCTGTGGCTGGGTCTGGGCCGCGGACACGACATCCCCTGTCACGGCCGCGGCCTTCAATTTCCATCGGGGTTACCCCTACACCGACCGCATGGTGCACTACCGTGCCTACCGCGCCCTTGCGGTAAGGTCCATCAAGTAAAGTCTATGGTGGCCGGTTGATCTGTTTGCCCAAACACCGATCACGACACTTTCCCCTCCATCCAGGCGACGATGTTTTCCACATGGCATGGCGGCCGGTTGCCCGTGATGCCGCTCGCGGCCGAAAAGGCCCTCAAAGTCCGCTATATGGACGTTTGGCGGGTTGACAATCGGCGATTAGACCGTATTCTATGAGCAAAAAAAACGGGTTTGCCGCCCGCTATGACGTCTCCTGAACTTGAGGGGGCGTCTTTTTTGGCGGCCAATGAAACATCAACCAGGCAAGGAGAGCGAAAGACACCCATGACCGCACGTAAAGAAACCCGACAGTTCCAAACGGAAGTCCGGCAGGTCCTCAAATTGATCATCAATTCGCTGTATTCCAACAGCGACATTTTTCTTCGCGAACTCATATCGAATGCGTCCGATGCCATTGACAAGTTGCGTTTCAAAGCCCAGACCGAACCGGATCTCCTGGGCGAGGACAGCGAATTCAAAATCAAGATTACCCGCGATGGCATCAAGCGGACCCTTGAAATCGCCGACAACGGCATCGGGATGACCTACGATGAAGTCAACGAAAACATCGGCACCATTGCCCGCAGCGGCACCGCGGCTTTTCTCGAAGCCATGGAAGCCCTCAAGGACAAAGACAACCTCACGCCCGAGCTCATCGGACAGTTCGGGGTCGGGTTTTACAGTGCGTTTATCGTGGCCGACAAGGTAACCCTGGTGACCCGCGCGGCGGGTGAAACGACGGCAACGCGCTGGGAATCGGCGGGCGACGGCACCTACACGGTGGAGGAGACCGACAAGCCGGGGCGTGGCACGACGATAACGCTTGAATTAAGACCGGCTGAGAAAGACCAGCCCGACTATACGGATGAATGGACCCTGCGCGGCATCATTAAAAAGCATTCTGATTTTGTGTCCTACCCGATCGTGATGGACGTGGAAAAACAGGAGCCCATTCCCAAAGATGAACAAATCCTCGACGGTGACGGCAAACCGGTAGGTGAGACGACCCGCACCGTGGTCAAAGAGGAAACCCTCAACTCCATGAAAGCCATCTGGGCCCGGGACAAGAAAACCATCACCGACGACGCTTACAAGGAGTTCTACACCCACATCAGTCACGACTGGCATCCGCCCCTGACCCATCTCCATTTTAAGCTGGAAGGCACGACCGAGTATACGGCGCTGCTCTACATCCCTTCCAAAGCCCCGCTGGATCTTTTCCAGCCGGACGCCAAGCACGGGGTTCACCTGTATTCCCGACGGGTGTTTATCATGGATGATTGCCGGGAGCTCCTGCCGGAATACTTCAGTTTCGTCAAGGGGGTGGTGGATGCCCCGGACCTCAATCTGAATATCAGCCGGGAGATACTGCAGCAGGATCGTCTGGTGCTGAATATCCGCAAGAACCTGGTCAAAAAACTTTTTGAGTTGCTCAAGGGAATGGAACCCGAAGCATACCATACCTTTTACAAAGAGTTCGGGCCGATCCTCAAAATCGGTCTCTACACCGATACGACCCAACAAGCCAAACTGGCGGACCTGGTGCGGTATAAAACGACCAAATCCGATGACCAGTGGGTATCCCTGCGAGAGTATGTCGATCGTATGCAGGAGGGCCAGGAATCCATTTACTACCTGACCGGCGACAACCCGGCAGCGTTGCTCAACAGCCCTCATCTGGAGCAGCTCAAGGCCAAAGACTATGAAGTCCTGCTGATGACCGACCCGGTGGATGAGTGGGCCATCCAGTCCCTCAAGGAATATGACGGCAAGCCGCTCAAAAGTGCTGAAAAAGGGGACCTGGATCTGGAGGAAAAAGACGAAAAGAAAGATGATGATCGCTTCGCCGATCTGTT
>JARFRT010000335.1 GCA_029287105.1 Akkermansiaceae bacterium
CTCCACGGTCACCCCGGACGGCACCCCCGCCAGTCCGGGCATGCTCGCGAACGGTGAACCGATCCAAAGCAGTGATCTGACCAAAGACTCCAACGTGCCACCCGAACAATGGACAAGCCCACGCAGCCTTTCCGATCAGGATATCGATGATCTCGCGGCAGCTATGGTGGAGCAGGTCAAGAAGCGCGGCCCGTTCCTATCGCTTTCCGAATTCATCAACCGGCGTCTGGACGGTTCGGCCCCGGAACTCGCTCTCAAAGGGGCGCTCCAGGCAGCTCTCGATGATGAAAGTGTCGCGATCAACGCAGCCTTCCGAACGCCGAATCGAAGCCTCGACAGCGAAATAGTCGGCATGAATGCCGCATTTAGCGAAGCCCTCAAGGGCCCGGTCGCATACGGCAGCACACCTTACGTCGACCAAGCCGACATCCTCCGACACATGGGCTCCCTGCTCACTCCCAGAGGCGACACCTTTGTTATCCGGACCTATGGCGACATCCTGGACGCCCAAGGCAAGGTCGAAGCCCGCGCATGGTGTGAAGCGGTTGTTCAGAGAACCCCTGACTACATCGATGGCAGGGATGATGCCCACCTTAAACAAAGCGAACTCGAATCGGGAGCCAACCAACAATATGGTCGCCGGTTCCAAATCATCAGATTCCGCTGGCTCAATGCCGACGAAGTGTGATGCTGCGAGAGAGCTCGGCATGGTCAGGCCCACCCTATCATCATTTATGAAATCTATCTATCCCACCGTGTCGTGCTTGTGCTTATCGCTCTGCATAGCGAGCGGCTGCATGTCTGTTGATGCGCAAACCCCCACGGTCAATCTACAGTTCGTCTCTTTTCCCAAGGCGGCCAATCCCGAGCCTGTTGAGTTACTCATTGGAGAAGGAAAAACAATCGATGTCGAAATTCCCACCAACAGCATTTCCAAAACTTATAAAGTACCGGCCATCTCAACGTGGGCACTGGGCAAATCAGCGTTTGATGAGGAAGGTAAATTCACCTTCCAAGTCTACGGCAAGACCCAAGCGCGCGGCACGCACGACCAATTAATCCTGGTAGTTCGAAAAGGTCGTAATGACGGCGATGGTTTGGAACTCATCCCATTGAAAAACAATGACCAAGGATTTGGCGGGGGGAAATACTTCCTGCTGAATGCGTCCAGTGTGGACATCGCAGGAACCATCGGCACCGGCAAGTTTTCACTCAAACCGAAGAAATACGACCTTATTGCGCCAAAACCTACGAAAACCAAAGGTGACCGGAAATACTGCTTCGCCCAATTTTACTTCCGCACAAAGGAAGAGATCCAACCCTTCTTCAGCTCCACTTGGAGATTCAACAAAAAGGCCCGCAGCATGGTATTCTTTTACCACGACCCCAATACCAAGCGCCTTCGAATCCACACCATCCGTAGCTTCGCCTTTTAATCAGGGCCAGCGCTTGGATCACCGCCACTCCCGCTGAAATCAGACCCGCCGGATTCCCAGTGCCCCGGCATGCGGCCCGACACGGACAGCGCCGTCAATGGCGTGATCTTCGACACCACCTCGGACGGCCCGTGTAAATATTCTGAATGAACACTGGATGGGGGAGCGTAATTATTCTACAATCCCCACCAGTTATGAAGCACAGACTCACCTCATTATTGCTAGCCGCGGGAATCTGCGCCGTCAGCCCGGCCGACGCGCGC
>JARFRT010000397.1 GCA_029287105.1 Akkermansiaceae bacterium
TGCACACTCACCGAGAAAGCCCGGGCTGTGGGTCTTGGCCGAGGCGATGATGCCGAGCACCAATGATACCGCGAGCCATGCGGCTCCGCTGGTGAAGAAAAACATCACAGGGTGACGCAGGGAACGGTCGATTTCCGAACGCAATTGCGTGTCCTCAGTCGTGGAATCGTGACTTAATGTGGGCATGGCTTGTGAATTTTTTGACGGGATGGGCAGAACTTTGAGAGTTTAACGTCCGTGTATTCGGCTTTTTCCGTGGTTGAAAGGGGTTTGTGGGAATGAGATTCTCGGGCTTATTTCTTACCGGCCAGCCACTCGCCAATGATTTTGATTTCTTCATCACTGACACCGGCCATGATTCCCCGCATCGCGGCACTCTGGCCGTTGGCGCGGGTTCCGTCCTTGATGGCTTTCATCTGGTCGATGGCATACTGGGCATTTTGCCCGGCCAGGCGGGGGTAGAGCGGCATGATCGGAGAATTGGCATCCATGCCGTGGCAAGCGATACATCCCTTACTGAGAAACAGCGCCTTGCCGGGGTCATCGGCGAGGGTGACATCAGGTTTCTCAAGGCCGGCCATCCAATCAGCCAGAACTTTCCGTTCCTCCTCGTTGACCAGCGCCATCATCGGCTTCATCACCGCGCTCTGGCCATTGGTGCGTTTGCCTTCATGGAAGTCCTTCATTTGCGCGAGCAGGTAATCAGCCGTCTGACCGGCCAACTTCGGGTAGGCGGGTGATATCGGGGTGTTGGCATCGGCACCGTGACAGGTGGCGCAGGTCTTCGCGGTGAAGAGTTTGAATCCTTCGCCGCCACCGGTGCTGGTACTGAGTGCCTCCATGGCTTTTTGATGGGACTCGGTGCCGGGGACAAACTGGTCGGTCGCCTTCGGCTCGGTCTTGATTTCGCTGCCGAACTTATCGATGGTGCCCGCGGGTGGCATCATTTCGCCTTGGGTGGCGTCGACCGTTGCCCTTACCTCCATACGGCCTTGGGCGCGTTCGACCGCGACGGCGTCAACCGGCTTGCCGGTCATCCAATAAACGACGGCGGACACGAGACCAAAGATACCGAAGTAGGCGAGTCCCCACCAGAAGGTGTTGAATCGGCGCAGCGGAGTATCGCGGTGGTTAGAATACTGTGTGGGCATAGTCCTTGGAGAGTATGAGTAATTAAAAAGTGAGGCTTGGCCGCTAATTGAACAGGTTGGCGGATTCGAGGATGCGTGGATCGCGATGCGGGTAGAGGCTGTTCTTGGTGAACGTGCGGAGATAGATGAAGAGGAAGAAGGCGCCGACGGTGACAAAGGCCAGCAGGTCGAGCCAGACCACGCTTCCGGACGGGTAGAGGCTTGGCCCGTTGGCTCCGTGCATGGTCAGTGACGGACCACGCTCGGGGGCGACGATGATGTAGTGGTCGAGGGCGTGCAGGACAAACAGGTAGATTGTGATCGGAATCATCAGGCCCGGCTTCTTCTTCACATCGGAGCGGATCAGGAAGATGAACGGCAGGGCGAAGTGGCCGAAGACCAGGGCGATGTTGGCCAGGTTCCAGTTACCCGTGTTGCGCAACAGGAAGTAGCTGGTCTCCTCGGTGATGTTGGCATACCAGATCAGGAAGAACTGGGAAAAGGTCACGTAGGCCCAGAAAACCACAAATGTGAACGTCAGCTTGCCCATGATGTGGTGGTGCTCGGCGCTCATCACGGTTTGCAGGTAGCCGGCGCGACGCAGGACGATCGAGGTGAGGATGAGGATGGCCATCCCGTTGAGGGCGCAGCCGGCGAAGAAATAAACGCCATACATGGTGGAAAACCACTTGTAATCGAGCGCTTTCAGCAAGTCGAAGGCGAGGAAGGTCACGGTCAGTGCGAACAGCGGCAGGAAAGCGGCACAAAGTTTGCGCGACAGCACAAGCCGCTCGATACCCGGGTTGGGGTCGTTGTCCTGGGCAACCGAGATTTTTTTCAGGATCAGGATCGAGCCGCCGAAGACGACGAAGTATCCGATCATGCGGCCGAGCCATGCCGGCAGGTTCATGTAGAATGTCTTGGCGTAAAGCAGGTGGTCAAACTGGCCATGGCCGTGGTGCAGGACGTCCTTGGCATTGGCATAGGAATCGACGCTGCCGAGCAGTTCCCGGTGGCGGTTCATCCACTCGAAGAGGTGTTGTTGCACCTCGGGGAAGAGGAACGGGATCGCCAGAATTCCCATCCACGGGAAGACACTGGCGAGGTTTTCCATCAAACGGCGCACGGCCACCCCCCAACCGGAGTTGGAAACGTGGTGCAGCAGCAGCCAGAATGCTCCCCCCAGTGGGAAGCTCACGAAGAAGGCGAAGGCGAACAGCCATGAGTAGGCGTAGCGGCCGGCGACACCGTCCTCGGGCGTGTTCGACGCCTCGTTGCCACTGAACAACAAGTAGGCACTGACGATCAGGCCGAGCAGGGCGACAATGCCGCTGACCATGATAGGCTTGGACAGCTTGCCCTTCTCGATGTGCTCGCCGTCGGCGGGGATGTCTTTGGATGTGATAAAGTGACTCATGGTTGAGTGGGAGGTATTCAGTTTGAAGTGGAAAAATGCGCGGTATTATTTCGCGGCGGAACTGGCACGTGCGGCTTGTAGGGCTCGAACGTAGGCGATGATGGCCCAGCGGTCATTGACGGGGATGTTGTAGCCGTAGCCACCCATCAGGCCCTTGCCCACGGTGATGGTTTCAAACATTTTGCCGTCGGGGTAACTCGTCTCGGAGAAGTTCATCAGGTTCGCCACGGTGGGGATGCCGATGACAGCGACGGTTCCTTTGCCGTTTCCGGCTTCACCGTGGCAGGGCATGCAGGAAACGTTGTAGCGCTCCCGGCCGTGGCGCAGGAAACCGGCGGTGGTCTCGTCGGTGAGGCCGAGTTCCTTGGGCATTCCGGCACCGTAGGCATCACCGATTCTGCCGGTGTCGATGTAGCGATCGCTGTTGCCGAAGCTCGGGCCGGCGCCGAAGGCGTAATCGACACCACCGGGCTCAAACCCGCGTGGCACGGTGCCGGCGACCGGTTTGCGTGAGCCCATGCCATCTGCAAAAAAGGCATTGGGGCGCTGGGTCTTGACGTAGTCCTGGTCGTCCATGTCCGGGAATATCCGCAGTGGCGTGCCACTGAAGTACTGGCCACGGAAGCCAAAGAAACTAATGACCATGACGATGATCAGGGCGAATGCTAAAAAGAAGTATCTCATTTAAGATTTCAGATTAAAGATTTCAGATTGAAGGTTTTAGTCGCCTGGCTCTTCGACGAGCTCGAGGTTGGTTCCGCCCGCGTCGACGAGAAGGGCTTTGGTTTCCTCCGATGAGAAACGTGGGTCGCGCGCTTCGATCGCGATGAAAAACCCATCGTCGGTGACACGCCGGAACTGCTGGCTTTCAAAGAGCGGGTGGTTCAGACGGGGCAACTGCATCAGCGCCAGCAATCCAAACAGCGTGGTAAATCCCGAGAAAAGGATGGTCAGCTCAAACATGATCGGGAAGAAGGCCGCGGTGGTAAAGATGTTCGCCGGCTTGGCCTGCACCACCGTCGGGTAAATAACCACCTGCGTGGTGTATGCCAGGGTGAAGGCGGTGATGATTCCCAGGGTGCCGCCGCAGAAGACGAGGTAGGGAAGGATCGACTTCTTCATGCCCATTGCCTTGTCCAGCCCGTGGATGGGATAGGGCGAATAGCAGTCCCACTTCTTGTGGCCTGCATCACGCACCTTCTCTGCCGCCTTGTACAGGGCAGAGGCACTCTTGAACTCGGCGAGGTAGCCGTAAACGCGTTTAGCTGTCATGGAGAACTTGGTATTTGGAATTAGGAATTGGAAGTTGAGGCTTGCTCGAACTCTTGTTGGTATGCGGCGGTCGACTCGGCACCCTGGTCGTCAAGCGCCTCCTTGTCGTCGTGGTGGGGGTCACTCTCGGGCAGGGTCCACTTCACCTCGGCAATGTTGATGCAGGGGAGGAATCTGAGGAAAAGCAGGAACAGGGTGAGGAACAGACCGATGGTGCCGATGTAGGTCATGATATCGACCCAGCTCGGGTTGTAATATTTCCAGTCTCCTGGCAGCCACATCCGCGGCAGGGTGGTGACAATGATCACGAATCGCTCAAACCACATCCCTGCGTTCACACACATGCAGACGGCCATCACGATCCAGAGGTTTTCACGGCAGTACTTGAACCAGAACAGCTGGGGTGAGAGCACGTTGCACGACATCATCGCGAGGTAGGCCCACCAGTACGGGCCGGCGATCCGGTAGAAGAACGCGGCTCCCTCGTACTTGGCGCCGGAATAGAAGGCGACAAAGAGCTCCATCAGGTAGGCGTAACCGACGATGGTTCCGGTCAGGAGAATGATCTTCGTCATGTTCTCGATGTGCTTCATCGTGATCAGGTCCTGCAGTCCGTAAATGAACCGGGCCGGGATCATGATGGTCAGCACCATGGCGAATCCGCCGAAGACGGCGCCGGCCACGAAGTAGGGCGGGAAAATGGTTGTGTGCCAACCCGGCACCACGGAGGTGGCGAAGTCAAAGGACACCACCGAGTGCACCGAGAGCACCAGCGGGGTGGAGAGGGCGGCAAGCAGCAGGTAGGCAACCTCGTAGTGGCTCCACTGGCGGTTGCCGCCACGCCATCCGAGTGAGAAGATGCCGTAAAGAAGTTTGCGCAGGCCGGGCTTGGCGCGGTCGCGGATGGTTGCCAGGTCGGGAACCATACCGAGGTACCAGAAAATCAGGGAGATGGTGAAATAGGTCGAGATTGCGAACACGTCCCAGAGCAGGGGCGATTTGAAGTTCTGCCAGATGGCGTTGGCGTTGGGGATGGGGGCGAGGAACCAGACCATCCAGAGACGACCGACGAGGAACATCGGGTAAATGCCGGCGCAGACCACCGCGAAGATGGTCATCGCCTCCGCTGCCCGGTTAATGGACGTTCGCCAGTTCTGACGCGTCAGGAAAAGGACCGCCGAGATCAGGGTGCCGGCGTGGCCGATACCAATCCAGAACACGAAGTTGACAATCGGCCATCCCCACATCGCACGGTTGCTGTTTCCCCAGACTCCGACACCGGTGGAAACGAGGTAGAACAGGCCACCCCCGACACCGACGATGGCAATGATCACACTCGGGATGAAAAGCATCCACCAAATGGCCGGCTGCTTGTTTTCCAGAATGCCACAGATGCGCTCTGTGATCCAGTTGTAGGAACGGTTGTTGAGAATCAGCTTCTCACGCTCCATGACAGGAA
>JARFRT010000416.1 GCA_029287105.1 Akkermansiaceae bacterium
GGCGAGGTGTTTGTAGAACCATGCGTCGATGTCGCCGAACATGATGTGGTTGAGTGAGCTTCCGCCTTTCCAGTCTTCCCACATGGTGTTTGCTCCCTTGGCGAGCCAATGGCCGTAACTGGGGTAGGTTGTTTGTGTGGCCATGCGGTAGGCGAGGTTGTGTTGGCCGTTTTCGGTGAGTGCATTGAACAGGTATTTCGAGCCCAGGATTCCGACGTCGAGGTGGTCGTCTTTGCTTTTAATGTCGGCGGCTAGTTTCGCGACGATGTGCTGGATTTCCTTTTCCTCAGCCAGCCCCTGATAGAGGGCGCAGCTGTTACCTGTCTGGGTGCCTTTGTCATAGACGCCGTCGCCTTTGTAGAACTTTTTGTTAAATGCCTTTTTGATGGCATTGGCCAAGTCGGCGTATTTTTTCTGATCCTTGGTTTTGCCGAGCAGGCCAGCTGCTTTTGAGATGATCAGGGCGTTGGCATAGTAGTATCCGGTGGACGTCAGCGTGCGGGTGGTGCGAGTTTTTGCGGGACACCAATCGCCGAGTCCGTATTCGAGGATGTGCTGGTCGTTCTTCGCCCACTTTTCCATGCTGTCGACATACTTTTTCATCCCGTCGTAATTTTTCTCAAGGATGGCGGTATCGCCGTTGTAGAGATAGACGTACCATGGGATCAAAATGAATGCGCTGTCCCATGCCGGGCCGTTGCCCCATTTATACCCCCAACCGGCGGTTGGGATGATCGCGGGCACGGTGCCGTCATCCTGTTGTTCGTCGGTCCAGTCATCGATCCATTTACTGTAAGATGCGGCTTGATGAAAATTGAACAGACCCATTTCAGCGGCAAGATGTGCGTCGCCTGACCAGCCATTTTTTTCGCGCTGCGGGCAATCGGTCGGGTAGCCGTGGTAGTTGCCGCGGTAGGCCCAGAGTGCCAGATTGTGGATGTCGTTGATGAGTTTGTTGGAGCATTCGAATTTTCCGATGGTTTCGAAGTCGGTGTGCACGACGATTCCTTCGATGTCATCGAGTGATGGTTTTTTTGTGAGGCCGGTGACCTCGACATACTGGAATCCGTGGTAAGTGAAGTGCGTTTGCCGTTCTTCGACGCCCTCACCTTTCAAGATATAGATATCTTTCTGGATGTAGCCGCCCCTGAGATGCTCGGCAATTTTGCGTTGGTCGATCATACCCTTGTCATCGAGCCGCTCGATATAGCGGAGTGATAACTTGGTCCCTTTGGGGCCCTGAACCTTTAATTTAACCCATCCGGGGATGTTTTGTTCGAGATCGAAAATATAGACGCCGGGTTTGGGTTCGGTGAGCTTTTTGGCCTTGATCGTTTGGGTGACACGGATCGGTGGCATCATTTGGGCTCGAAGTTTGCCCTTGGGCGCGGTGACTTCTTCGGCTTGCTCCCACTTGGAGTCGTCAAAGCCATTTTTGTCCCAACCTGGAGTTTCGAGGCGTGCGTCGTAGGTTTCGCCGTTGCGGATGCTGTCGAAGATAATCGGGCCGGTTCCCATTTTCCATGATTTATCGGTGACGATGGATTCCTTGGTGCCGTCGGTGTAGGTGACGTCGATTTGCGCGATTGCCCTCGGGGTGTCGCGCCATGGGGCCTTGTCAAAATTCCAGACTGCACGTGCGTGCATGTTATACCAGCCGTTTCCTAACTGGACACCGATGGCGTTGGTGCCTTGGTTAAGTTGTTGGGTGACGTCATGGGTGACGTAGAGCAAGCCTTTGTCATAGCGAGTGAATGCAGGGTCGAGCACGTGGTCGCCAACTCTTTGGCCGTTGATCCATGTTTCATGGTAGCCGATGCCGCAGATGGTGAGGGCGGCTTCTTTGACTGTTTTTTTCAGATCGAATGATTTGCGGAACCGGGGGCTGGGCTGTGCCTGGGTGGTTTTGCTGTCAGCTGGGATTCGCTTCTGGGTGGCGTCACCAATCCACTTACCTTTCCAGTCGGATGGCTGGAGGAGTCCCATCGACCACATGGCGGGGGCGCTACGGGCGATGTTGTTTTTATCCAGGCTACCGGATGCCGAAACCTGCCAGTAGTAGCGCATTCCTGATGTGAGCGGTTTCCCCTGATAGGTGACGTGGGTTGTTTGATCGGACGGCACCATGCCTGTGTCCCAAAGGTCGCCGATGTGGTTGTCGAGATTCTGGCGGGTGCTTGAGACGAGGATCCGGTAGGCCCGCTGGTATTGGCCGCGCGTGTTGGATTTGAGTTTCCAACTGAGGCGCGGGCGGGTGAC
>JARFRT010000496.1 GCA_029287105.1 Akkermansiaceae bacterium
CGGGATCAGGGTGGTGTCGCTGCTGCTGGCGGTCACGGTCAGACTGCCTGCCGCTGTTTCCGCGTCGCCGATGGTGAAGGCGATTGCTTCCGTGCTGCCACCGGCGGACACAGATTGGTCGCCGATTGTCGAAATGGTCGGGGGGGTGTTGCCGCTGACCGGGCTGAGGTCGGAGACGATGACGCCGATGAATTTCCCGCCGCCCTGTTGATAGAGGTCATAGGAGATGCTGTCGTAACCTGCGTCATTGGTGAAGCGCAGCGGAGTGATCATGTATTCGGTATCGCCCGAGATTTCATAGCTTCCCCCAAAGCTTGGCGTTGTGATGGGGGCGGCCACGCTCTCGTTGTCACTCATGGTCGCCGTGAGGTTCGCTGGTTTTTGACCGTAGGAGCCATAGAAGAAGTAGATGATCCCGGCACTCAGGCCGGAGATGTCCACCGTCCCGCTGGTGGTGCCGTTGAGGCCGTTGGCGGCGGTGCTGCCGGTGAAATCCGCGGCATCCACGCCATAGGTGGCCGTCGTCCAGACGTCCCAGCGGTTGATGCTTGAGATGCCGGTGTCCGTCGTGGTGACCTCCGAGACGCGGGAGTGTGCCGGGTCGGAGGTCCCGCCACCGTCGGCATACGATGCGATGGCATCCCCGGTTACGTTTCCAATAAAGAGCTTGTAGTCCACGACATTGCCAAAATTGACCGAGACCGCGGTGATCCCGTCATATTTGTAGCCGTGGGTCCCTTCGGTTCCGGGGTGGACCGACAAATGGCAGATCCCGTTGTCGCCAAAGGAAACGTCGGTTCCGGGGGACAGGATGGAGCCGCTGGAGGGGGGAGTCCATTGGGTCCGTGTGACAATGGCCGATGATGGAGCGGTTGTGTTCTGCCCGAAGCTCTTGTCCCGCGCGGTGACGGTGTAGCTGTAGGGGGTGTCGCCATTGAGCCCCGTGTCGGTGTAGCTCGGGCTGTCCTGCCAGCCGCTGTCGGTGCCCCCCGGATTACCCGAGGTTTCGGTGAAGTTGTATTCCACCCCGGTGATGTCGGTGGCGGTGGCGGCGGTCATGCTGATGCTGGTGCTGCCGGTAGCCCTTGGTGCGATGGCAAAGCTCATCGGGTCGGGGGTGGGTGCGGTGATGTCGGTGACTGCAGTGGTGGCCGATGCCGGAGCGGAGGCGACGGTGAGATTCTGCTTCGTGCTCTTGTCGCGCGCCTGCACGGTGTAGGTGTAGGTGGTTTCTGATGACAGCCCGGTGTCGGTGTAGCTCGGGCTGTCCTGCCAGCCGCTGTCGGTGCCGCCGGGATTGCCCGAAGTTTCGGCGAAGTAGTATTCGACGCCGCTGGGGTCTGTCGCGCTGGTGGCCGTCATCGTGATCTCACTGTCCAGATCGGTGTTGGGCGGGGTCGCCCAGGTCATGGTCCCTGGTGATGGCGGCGTGCTGTCCTCAGGTAGCGTGCCATCGGTATTCGCCAAGTTGATGTTGATGGTTTCAGACACCTCGGTCAGGCCGCGCGAGTCCGACATGGTGACTTCGATGATGTAGCGGTCGGACACACTCTCAAAGGTGATGGTCGTGTCCTTGCTCGCACCGCTGCCGTTGGGGGAGAAGCTCACATTGCCGGCGCCATAGACCTTGCGCCAAGTGTAGATGCTGTCTCCTTCGGCCAGGTCGGTGGCGGCCACGTGGAGGACCGTCTGGTTGGCAGGCAGTTGCAGTGCTGCGGAGTCCGCGGTGACCGACTGGATGCTCTTGAGCGGGGTGAGTAGGACCGGGGCGGTGTCGGCGGTGATGATGTCCATCACCTCCTGGGCCCGCTCGTCATGTGGATTTTGCCGATAATCAATATTGTCGACGATCCCCTGAAGATAGCTGATGATCTGCGGGTCCGGATTCACGGTGTTGACTCCTCCCGCGTAGGCTTCAAGCACATCGAGCACGTCGGGAATAATGCTGTTGCGGCTGTCCTCCTCGGGGTAGATCCGGCAGAGTGGGACCCCCTCGGCGATGTTGTTGGCCTGCAGGGCGATCAACCCGCCGAGCCGGACCCCTCCGCTGAACATCTTGTCGGCCGGAGCCCGGTAATACACAGAATCGACGATGGTGCCCGCCAGAGCATTCACATCCTCCGGGGTCAGGTTCTGATAGGCTGTCTTCAAACCGCTGCGGGCCCAGCCGTTCGGGGTGGCGGCCACGGCAGAAATCGCCGGGTAGAGAAGGTCACGGTCGATGCCGGTCAGGTCGTCCCAGATGACTCCCTTTTGACCGCTTCCACTGAAAAACAAAAGTGTGCCCAGTGCGCCGTGGGTGTATTGCATCGGATCCTCTTCAACCAAAGGGAGGAGAGGTTTGGCGGTGCTGGCGGTTGCGGCCAAAATGGTATTGATTTCCGCCAAAGCCGCACTGCGAGGGAGGTAACGCATCGCATCGGCTGCCCTCAGGCGGACCAGGTTGTCCGGGTCGGTCAGTAGGGCGGCGAGCACCGGGGCGGAATCGGTGTGCCCGATAAAGCCGAGCGCTTGGCAGGCACCGGCCCGTGAGTTGCCATTGGGGTCATTGGCGAGAGCATGCAGGGTGGGCAGCAGAGCGGTCGTTTCCGACGTGCGGTTGGCCAGCTCAGCAGCGGCTTCATATTGAACGTGAGGAGACCAAAAGCCCAGGTCGCTCACCAGCTCGTTGGTGCTGCGGGTCGTGGGGTCGTAGTCGTCGGCAAACACGGCCTCGGTGACGCCATTGCTGGTGAGCCAGTTGTTGCTCTCATGCCCGCGGCCGGTGATGTGCAGGCGGCGCAGCGGCAGGGCATAGGTCAGCAGCATCGCGGTGTTGGCGCGGAAATCATTCCAAGTGCCGTTGGATTCCCCGCTGTTTGGCCCCTGCCCGTTGAGGCAGTCGTAGACGAAGCCGCCGTCCCACAGGCGGGCGAGGTCGTAATGCCAACTCGTCCGTGCAAAGTAGGCGGCGGCGGCTTCCTCGCCGGCGACGGCGGCCCCCAGTGGTGCCCACAGGTAGTTGAAGTAGGCGCCGGTGTGGCCGTTCTCCCGTTCCGACCCGGATGCGGTGGCCATCTTGGCGTAGAACTGGCTTTCATCGATCCGATTGTCCTGCAGGGCAAAGCAGAGGGCGGCGAGTCCGCTTTTGCCGTTGTTCTCATGTCCGGACTGGCCGGGGCCGTGCTCGCCGTAGGGGATGCCTCCCTTGTGCGCGTAGTAGGCGAAGAAGCGGCTCGAGCGAGCGATCGCCGCTTCGACGACGGCCTCGGTGTCCGGTTGGAACCCTACGTGGGTCAAGCCGCATTCGCGGGCCAGCAGGAGGCCAAGGAAGCATGGCATGCCCGCGGAATTGACGGTTCCGTAGACCCCGCCCATCGGTCCGTTGAGACTGCCATCCAGGTTTTTATCGGCAAATTTGTGGCCAGTGGTGCCGAACAGGCTGGAGCTCTTGGCGATGTTGACCGCATGGGCCTCGATGGCGGGCAGAAAGGAAGCATCCCCCGTGGCCAGGTAGTATTCGGCGAGCACGATCAAGGCGTGCCCGCGCTCCCAGGTGACCATGTTGGTCGTGTCGGGATTGTCATCCAGCAGGTAGGGGATCTGCCAATCATCCGGGATGTGCTTTCGGGCCAAGTACTCCGCGCGCGACATCAGTAAGGTGTTCGGGTAGTCGGGGTCGGCGTTGTCCGGATCATAACACGCCAGCGCCGCCAGCGCGGAGATGGAGAACGTTCCGTTGTCCAGCGCTCCAGACCCCGCATGGTCCTGCAGGATGCGCGCCGACTTCGGGCAGTTGTAGGGTGCGGTGGCGGAGTAGGCGCCCAGCGTCTCAAGGGTGAGCGTGACCGTGGTGGTGGTGCCAGCCCGCCAGCGGATCAATCTGAGCTCGGCCGGACTGCGAGCCTCGGCGTCGGCGATCGCGTAAGCAAACGCCTTGCGCGCACCGGAACTGAAGCTTGCCGGCTCCGCGCCCGTGCCATCCGCGCCCAGGATGACGTCATTGACGGCGAGGACGCCGTCCGCGGGTGAGCCCACGTCCACCTGCGTGACGAGAATTTGCCGACTCAAGCTGCTATCGGTCTTGTCGTGATAGACCCAGCCGCGCATCCCGGTCGGTCCCAGATTGGTGGTGATGGTGGAGCCGTTGTTGTCTCCGGGTTGCCCGCCATTGGTGAGGTCGGGAACTTGCGCTGTGGTGCTGCTGACAAGCGCGGTAATTAACGTGAATAGCAGGGCGGGTCTAAAGAATAGAGTAATCATTCGGATAACATAAGAATCCGCTCGGTTCTGGGAGCAGCTTTTGAAAATCATAGGTGCCGGTGCGTTCTTTCCGGCTGTTTAACGGCTTAAATCGTGGGCAAAGTATGGCCGCAAGCCGATGTAATTCACTTTTGAAAGCGACCCATTAAATGGGGAGTCTAATTGGAGCTTTAACGATTAATATCTTGGCAAAAGCACCGCATTGGATGCCCTGTGAAATATAAGCTGATATCGTTTTCACAGAGCGCCTTAAGCTCATGTTCTCGATTTCAGGCAACGGAACAACCATGCGATGATTACTTCATGAAACCTTATCATCCTGCGATTTATTCGAGCTGTCGATCACCCCTTGATATCTGCCTAGCTTGGGGGCGGACCAATGGTAGCACCTTCAACGAGTTCAGAGTTGAAAAACCTGTGTCTCCGATCCTCTTTACCTTCGGAAACGTTCTTGCCCCATCGCACTACACGGTTCACCACCTTTTTCAGATTCCAACTCATGTGGGTGACAGGTTGCTCGCACCATGCGAAACTTGGATCCGGGTCACAGCAGATGAGCGATACATCCCGGGGCGTCAAGATTCCCCTGCTGGACAAGTGTTGCTGCACGGCGATGAGGTGCTGGGGCTCGTCCACCATGATTGCGGTCGGGGGGGTGTGTTCAAACAGCTTATCGATGCATTCGTGCAGCCCCTCGCGCGATGGCTCCCAGACAGGCAGGTTAAAACGGCCGGTGGCAATGCCGCATTCCCTCATCTTGGCCAGGAAATTGCGCTGGTAGAGGCCCGGCTCAGGAACCACGCGCTCCTTGCGGGATAAGTTGACAATGCGCCGGTGGCCGAGGTTCACCAGCTCATGCACCAGCTTGCCCATCTCCGGGCTTTTCACCACGCCAGCCCCCGCGATGTCCACGTCCGAGAAAGCACCGAACAGCGCGATGGCTGGGGTGCTTTGCGCGGCAAACCATGTGAGCACCTCCGCCGATCCCGCCGATACCACCCAGGCGTCTGCCTCGATACCACGGACATACCTGGCGATTCTCGCCGGGTCCATTCCCAGCTGGTTCAGGCTTTTCCGGGCAAGCCTGGAGTCAAACCCCGCCCGGTGCAGCTCGTCAAGGATCGCCATATGATCCGGCACGTAGCGGGATCCCTGGTCATAAGGCAGGATGCGGATACGCAAGGTGCGCTTGCTGCGGCTTTTCTGATCCATCACAATGCGCCGCCGTCTCCGCCGCCCTTGGGATGCCAGCAAACCCTGCTTTTCAAGCAGCTTGAGGGCTGCATTGATGGTCACATGGTTCACGCCGAGCTCCGATTCCAGATGCGCAACCCCTGGCATATGGTCTTTCCAGCGGCGGTTGAGGATTTCCTCACGCAGATGGGCCGCGACCTGGTCGGCACGCGATAGGAGGGTCAGTGGCATGGATGCAATCTATAAACTTATTTGCGTAGATGGCAAGGTCTAAAAAAACTGACAGCACCCGGCGGGGTGCCTACCTTCGCGGCAGACAGTGGTGCGGCATATGACTTGCCGCACGTCTGACACCCATCATGCCGGGCAGGCACCACAACCACCAAAAAACAATATGAAACAACAATACTCTAGAAAACTTGCAACTCTTGCAGCTCTTGCAGTAATGCCGTGTCAGCTTCAGGCTGCTACAATAACATCATTTACCGCAGACGTGAACGGCACGAGTGTGACGTATCCGAATGCTACTACGCTCAATAATACCGCAGTATTGACTTCTTTCACCTCTGACAGCGTAGAATATACCAACCTCACGTTTGTAGACAGTGTTACATTTACATCGAATGATGGTGTTCATTACTGGGGCACCTCATCTACCTCAGATCCAGGTTCGCAGACGGTTGCTTTGACTGATAATCGTCTTGATACAATGGTATTGAATGTTTTCGAGGATTCTGAGTTTGAGTTTGCATCGGCACCTACAAGCCTATCAGACGTGCTATTTGTATTTGAGGTAGCCACGCCGGAAACAGGAGTTAAAATCCAATTAATCGATTCCAGCAATACCCGTATCGGAAATGAGGTAGATCTTGTGGTTTCAAACACTGGGGAATCCGGTAGTTTCCAGAAGAGCAGCGGCGGACAGAATAGTTGGGCTGTTAACGGGGCTGCATACAAAATAAGCGACTTCGGCATCACCGCCGGTCAGCTTTCAAGCGTCGACGGGTTTGTCTATTCTACTGGAGGGGGGAATGACTTCATGGTGGCTGGTATTGCTGCCGTTCCCGAGCCATCCAGCACTGCTCTTATCGGTCTCGGTGGTCTCGCGCTAATCCTGCGCCGCCGCCGTGTCTAGAGCACTTCTATTTTATCACAGAATTAAATTATCAATTATGCATGCCTGCGCTGCCACCATGGTGGCGCAGGCATTTTTTAGACCCTGACCTGACGGGGCAATCATTCAACCACCGTAAAAAACATGTCTTCATCACGCCGCTCATTTCTCAAGCAATCCTCTCTAGCAGCCGCCGCCAGCGCACTTCCCGCGCAATGGGTTAGCGCCAAAGGTTTGCCGAAAAACCGAAAAATAAAACTCCGCTATGCGGTCGCCTCTGATCTGCACTACGGGTCGGGAGGGGCACGCTCTGTCAAAATGGCGGAGGACATGGTCGATTGGATCAACACGGAGAAAAAGAAGAATGGACTGGATGCGTTTATCCTCAACGGCGACCTCGGTCATGACCGGGCGGACTTCCTGACCAAACTCCGGGACAAGCACCTCGAGAAGCTCAGAGTTCCATACTATTGTGGCAAGGGG
>JARFRT010000528.1 GCA_029287105.1 Akkermansiaceae bacterium
GTATGATATTGAACAGGCCAAGTAAGGCGGTTATCGAAGGTGATCCATCATGTAGGGGTTGTGAAATGATACACAAATGATTCACCTTTTTGATGCGAAAAGAGGCGAATAGAGACAAAATGGCACAAATGAGGGGGCTTCTGCAAATTGCCACCAAGACACAAAAAACCCTGTATCCATTGCGGTTACAGGGTTTTTAAATGGTACACCCGAAGGGATTCGAACCCCTGGCCTCCTGATTCGTAGTCAGGCGCTCTATCCAGCTGAGCTACGGGTGCACTGTTTGTTGCCAATTGGCGTGCGCGGAAAAAGCCACAAATGGACGGAGACGTCAAGCCAACGCGTGAAAAAACGTGCTTTTTTTATCACCCGGGGGGATCCGCAAGACCGGATTAATCGGGCAAGTCTGATTTTGCCGTTGCCGGGGCGGGGTATTCGAACTGTTTCCCCTCGTAGTTGCGGAGCACGATGCCTCCGTCGTCGTGGCGCACGATGTAGTCCGGGTTGACGGGTATTTTCCCGCCTCCGCCCGGGCCGTCGATGACGTACTGGGGGATGGCGTAGCCGCTGGTATGGCCGCGCAGGCCTTCGATGATGCGGATGCCCTTGTCGATGCTTGTCCTGAGGTGGGCGGAGCCTTCGATCAGGTCGCATTGGTAGAGGTAATACGGTCTGACGCGGCACATGAGCAGCTTGTGTACGAGCTCCTTCTGCACCTCGATGCTGTCGTTGACTCCGTTGAGCAACACGCTTTGGTTGCCCATGGGGATGCCGGCGTCGGCGAGTCAGCCGAGGGCGTCGCGCACCTCGCTGGTGAGTTCGCGCGGGTGGTTGGCGTGAATGGAGATAAAGAGGGGATGGTATTTTTTTAACATGGCGCACAGCGCCGGCGTGATCCGTTGGGGGAGGAACAGCGGGATACGCGTGCCGATGCGGATGAACTGGATGTGTGGGATGGCGTGGAGTCGGGAGAGGATCTTCTCGAGGCGGTCATCGGAGAATAGCAGGGGGTCGCCGCCCGAGAGCAGGACGTCGCGGACTTGGGGTGTGTTTTCCAGGTACTCAAACGCGGCCTCCCACTGGGTTTCCAGCTTTTGGTCGGAGACGCCGGACACCACCCGGCTGCGCGTGCAGTAGCGGCAGTAAGCGGCGCAGCGGTCGGTCACGAGAAACAGGACCCGGTCGGGGTAGCGGTGCACGAGCCCGGGAACGGGCATGTGGCTGTCCTCGCCGCAGGGGTCGCTCATCTCGGCGGGATCGCTGAGGGTTTCCTCGATGCGCGGGATCATTTGCCGGCGGATCGGGCAGTGCGGGTCGTTGCGGTCGATCAGGTTGAAAAAGTGGGGCGTGATGGCCATGGCCAGCTTGTTACCGGAGAGCAGCACGCCCGCGCGTTCCTCCTCGCTGAGCACGAGGTGTTGTTCGAGTGCTGCCAGCGAAGTGATTCTGTTTTTCAATTGCCAGGTGTGGTCGTGCCAATGCTCCATCGCATCGGCGGACCAGTACCCGGGGGTGTGGGATTGGAAGGTAACGTCGGACATCTTCGGGGATTCTAATGGTAAATCGCGATTTGTCAAAATGAGGATTTTTGTGATTTGGGGTTTGGCGTTTGAACAAGAGGAACCTAGAATCGCGATCATGTTTTCCCAAGCCCTCAGCGATATTTCCCGTCCGAGTTATCTGGGTATCATCGGTGAATTGAAACGTTCCGGTGGTTTGGCGATCCCCGAGTTGGCAAAGTTGTTGGAGATGAGCTACATGGGAGTGAAACAGCATTGTGTCAAGCTTGAGATGATGGGGTACTTGAAGGTCTGGCGTGTGCCGCGCGTGCAGGTGGGGCGGCCCCAGAAGCTTTACAAGCTAACCGGCAAATGTGACCCGCTATTTCCCACCGGCGGTGGTCAGCTTGTGTTGGACCTGCTTGCCGGGGTGAAGGTCTCCTTTGGCGAAACAGCACCGGAAAAGCTGCTTTATCACTACTTTGAAAAAGAGCGTGACGGTTGGCTCAAGGCGGTGCACCCAGGGAAGTCGCTGGTGGAAAAGGCAACGCGTTTCGCCGATGCGCGTGGCAAGTCGGGTCACTTCTGTCACTGCCATTACTCGGCGGCGGAAGGTTTTACCATCGAGGAATACCATCATCCGCTGCATCAGATCTTCAAGATCTATCCGGGGCTCGTGGTGATGGAGACCAGGATGATTGAGCAGGCACTCGGAACCCGTGTCGACCGCTCACTGCGGAAAGGGAGCCAGGGTGTCAAGTGCACCGTCTATCAGATCAGTACCTTGGGGTAGGGGGGCGTCGGGCGGGCAGTCGGACAATGCTTAGAGGTGGTCGGCGATGAACTCCAAGGGGGAGCCGGCCCAGCCCTTGACATCGTCGACTTTGAGGGCTTTGGATACTTTGAAGTCCTTGAGGAAGAGGTCCCGGACAAGTTTGTCCACGGATCGTTTGTCAGTGAATGCAATGTTCAGCTCGTCATTGATGTTGAGGCTGAGAGCGTCGAGGTTGGCGGAACCCAGGCATGCCCAGTCATCGACGACAACGGCTTTGGCATGTGAGGATGACGGGTAGAGGTAGACTTTGGCTCCGGCCTTGAGGAGTTCGTGAGCACACGCGCGATTGTTGGTATTCAAGAGCGCGTTGTCATTTTTGTCGGGGAAAATCATGGTGATGTCCACCCCCCGTTTTTTGGCCTTTAACAACTCGCGCATCAGGGGATCGGACGTCATGTAGGAGACGTGGAGGAGGATTCTATGACGGCCCATTCGGATGGCGGTGATCAGGGCGTCATTGATATCGCTGTTGTTCGGTCCCGTCTTGAGCATGCGTATCGGGATCTCCCCCTTGTTGATTGTCGTGCGGAATTTTTTTGAGCCGCGATGAAAGGGGACGGCCCAGTCGCCCCACGGCCCCTGGAGCTTCCAGGATTTGTTGAATTCGTTTTGCATCGCCGCGACGATGGGGCCTTTGACCCGCACCATCATATCGTGCCACTCGTGCTGGTATTCCCGGCCAATGTTCATGCCGCCAAGATAGGCTTCGTGGCCATCGACCACGATCAGCTTGGTGTGATCGGCGATGAGCCATGGGTTGCGCGATATCCTGACTTTGACATTCCCGTCGTTCCTGAGGTAGGCGACCATGCATGCGGGTGGCGGGTAGGCAGTTCGCATCGGGGTGACCGGTTCGACCCACCAACTGGTAATGGACCCGAGGTGATCCATGAGAATGCGGCACGGGATGGTTTTGGATTTCTCTTTGAGTAGATCGGCGTAAGCGGCTGCGACATCGTCGTTATCGAATATGAATATACGGGTATCGACGCTTTTTTGCGCTCCTGCAACGGATCGATGGAGCTCGGTGTAAAAAGCGCCATCGATGAAGTAATCCACCTTGCCGGGGATGGGGCGGGGGAATTTCTTGGCATCCAGTGCTTGTTCGATGGTCAGGCTGGGATCCACCTTGCTACCGGCCTCCGGCAAGAAACGCATCCAGTGGTCGGCGGTGATTTCAGTGCGGGATTTGAGCGTAGCGATGCCCCTGTAGATGCTGGAGAACGGTTTTTTTAAGCATGAGACGACCGTCCCTGTAACCACGATTTTCTGAATGGCTTCCGTGGGCATGGCGACGGATTTGATCGTGTGTCTGGATTCCCAACTCCCTGTGTGCAGAACACCGCATGAAGAATTCGACAGGCAGATCACGATCATAGTTGCGTGCAATCTCATTCCATCGTCTATACCAAAAAACAAAGGCTGTGAAGTCTGATGTTTCCGGGAAGTGGCTAGAAGCCGTGGATATTCCCTCTTTACCATCAGGACATGACGGTTAAGGTGGACAGGTCAGACCACCATTCCCGCTGTTACAGGGTGTTACCTTGTGATGGTTGTTCACCCGACGATGCCTAAGAATAACGGACGCCAAGAACCCCGACTGGACACCCTGCAGAGTATCGAGCTCGCCGAGGGGGTGGAGATCCATCTGCGGATGGCCGGTCCGTACGTGCGGGTGTTGGCGTATTTGTTGGATTTGCTGATTCGGGGTGGGGTGAGTATTGGGGTGGGATTGCTTCTGTTGTTGGCGGGGACGATTCTGGGTTTCAATGTGGCGATGGGGTTGAATATGCTGCTGTCGTTTTTCCTGATGTTTTTCTACTATGTTTTTTTTGAAGCGGGGAAAAGGGGGGCGTCTCCCGGGAAACGGATGATGGGCTTGCGTGTGGTCGACACCTCCGGCGCTCCGATTTCCTTTGGCCAGTCGTTTGTCAGGAACATGTTGCGATTTGCCGACGGCATGCCGATCCCGTTTTACGGGTTTGGTTTGTTAAGCACGCTGATGACCCGCAGGTTTCAGCGCCTGGGGGATCTGCTGGCCAATACGGTGGTTGTCTATGACCGCCTTCCTAACCTGCACATGGCGGCCTTGCCTCCGGTTTTGGAGAGCCGGGCGCCGGGGGTCCCCTTGACGCGTGAGGAACAGGCCGCGCTGGCTGGTTTTCGCGAGCGTGGAGGGATGTGGTCGGAGGCGCGCCGGATTGAGTTGGCGGATCACGCCAGCGATTTGTCGGGAGCGACAGGAGTGACGGGAATGACCCGTTTACTGGGTATGGCTCATTGGTTGGGAGAAAAACACTAACGGAGGGAAACGATGCAGGGTAAGGAGTTTGAAGAAAAGAACGCGCAGCGATGGGCGGCGTATGAACAGACGTTGGATGCGCTCGAGAAACGGGCTCAGGGCGTTGACGTTTCCGGCTTGCCGTCGATGTTCAGGGAGATCTGCACCGACTTGGCGCTGGCCCGGCACCGGATGTATGGCATGCCGATGAACGAGCGGCTCAACACGCTGGTGATACGGGGCCACAAAATCATCCACCGCAGGGCGGGCGGGACCTGGGAGAAGTTGTTGCGTTTCATGGCGGTTGATTTTCCGGTTGCCGTGAGGGCGGAGTGGCGCCTGCTTCTGGTGGCGACCCTGACCTTTGTGCTGCCCATGCTGGGTGTCGCGCTTGCGGGGTTTTACTGGCCTGATTTTTCCTGGGTGGAGGTTGTGTTAGGTCCGGAGATGATGGGGTCGCTGGATAATATGTACGGGAGCAGTGACCGTCAGATTGCCAATTTGCGTGCTGAATACGGTTCGAATTTCATGATGTTTTGCCACTACATCATGAACAACATCGGGATTGATTTTCGTATCTATGCGGGTGGTATTCTGGCTTGCTTGGGGAGCTTGTTTTTCCTGTTTTACAATGGGATCTACTTTGGAGCGGTGATTGCCTACATTCATGTCGCGTGTAGCACGGAGGCATTTTACACCTTTGTGGCCGGCCACTCGTCCTTTGAGCTGATTGCCATGGTGATCGCCGGCATGGCGGGACTGCGCATCGGCCTTGGATTGTTGAATCCCGGACGCAAGACTCTGCGCAGATCGTTGATGGATGCCGGCAGGAGGTCGCTGCCGTTAATTTTCGGGGCCGCGCTGATGACTTTTGTGGCGGCGGGTATCGAGGGGTTTTGGTCGGCCCAGGACCTGCCGCCGATGGTAAAGTACGCCACGGGCATCACGCTCTGGGTGTTGGTGATTTTTTACCTGGCATTTGCCGGAAGACGGGCGGGAGGGAGATCACGTGCGGCTTGAGGATGTCACGGCGGAGATCCGGCCGCGGGTGCCATGGGAGTCGATTGATCTCGGCTGCGCCCTTGCGCGCAGGCATATGGGCTCGATTTGGAAAGCCTGGGCCGTCACCATCGTTCCCCTCTGGATCTTGCTGGCCGTGCTGCTGCGGAACCATCCGGTCTGGTTTATTGTTTGCACGTGGTGGCTGAAACCGATTTATGATCGCGTGCCGATGCTGGTGGTGAGCCGGGCGCTTTTCGGGGACGTACCCGGGACGAAGGAGGTATTGCGGGCCACGCCCAGGTTGTTGGTGA
>JARFRT010000159.1 GCA_029287105.1 Akkermansiaceae bacterium
GATCTTCATGAAGGTGAGGCCCAGGCGGTCGGCGACGTATTCCATCAGCGTGGTTTTGCCGTATCCGGGGGGGGAGATGAGCAGGAGCAGGCCCATGCGGTCGGTGCGGGTGTCGACGCCTGCGGTGCCCATTTGTTTGGCGAGGTTGTCGCCGATCATCGGGAGATAGACGTCGTTGAGCAGCCTGTTGCGGACAAACGACGACATGACGCGGGCCTTGAACTCGTTGAGGCGCATGTCGGCGCGTTTGGCTTCGGTGAGCGATTGTTTCAGGCGTTGGTAGGCTTGGAAGGTGGGCACGGACCCGGACTCGAAGCGGTCGAGTTTTTCCATGAACGCGTTGTAGTGGAGCTGGTAGGACCCGTCGGTGATGGTCGCGTGGGAGCCGAGCAGGCCGGTGATTTCTGCGGTGACGTCGATGTGGTGGATGTCGCGTTTATGGTGGTCGGCGCGCAGCAGGTGGGCGGCGGCTTCCTGGAGGTAGGGGGTGGGGGAGTCTGCTCCGACGGGGTCGGGAATCAAAGGTTGGAAACCTTCGCTACGGGTTGAGGTGAGCCAGTCGAGGATGGTTTGGTACTTGGCTTGGCCTGTTAAATTCTGGATGGATGAGTCGTAGGCGGCCTGGGCGCCTTTGGCGGACTTGGCGGTGAGGGACTGGTGGAAGCGGGTGATGATGGCGTCGGCTTCGGGGGAGACGGTGACGGGGGTGCCGGAGCTTAGTTGCTGGTAGAGGTATTCGGCGACGGCGCTCGGGTTGATTGGGCTGGGCGGCTGGAAGCCACCGCCACGGGTGGCTTCGTCGAGGGCTTGCTTGAGTTGTTGGATGTAGGGATTTTGGTTGGCGGCTGTGCCGGAGGGGGAGATCATGACCGGGACGGCCATGCCACATTTTTTGATGGCGGCGTGGGTTTCGAGTTGGTGGGCGAGGACTTCCTTTTCCGGGGAGTCCCAGATGAGCCAGAAGACGATGGCGGCGGCGCGGGTGGCGGGGGGGAATTTGAGCAGGCCGATGTTTTGATGGATCGGGAGGAGGGTCTGGAGGATTTTGAAGGCGTCGTGGTCGTGCACGCCTTTGGTGTAGGATTCGGTGTAGCGGGCCGCGGCGAATTGCTGGAGGGATTCGAGGGTGGCGTGGGAAGAAGGGTCAGCTCCTCCTTTGTCGGAGGGGTTGTTGGTCATGACCGGGACGGTCATGCTACGGAGGAACTTGTAGGCGAGGTACTCGGCGCGGTAGACCTGTTTGTTTTCGGAGATGATTTCCTGGTTCCAGATGGAGCGGGTGGCGAGGAAATCGGGGTTGGTGATGGGTTCGAAGAAGTCGGTGCCGGCGAGGTGGAAGCACATGTGTTCGTCGCGCGGGACGATCGAGAGGTCGAGTTCCTGGGTGTTGACGGAGAACTGGTGTTTGCCGAGCCGGATGATGTTGGTGCCGTCGACAAAGAGTTCCTTGCGGTCCTTGAGCTGGCGTACGGCATCCTCCTTGAGCGTTTTCAGCTGGGTCTGGATGTCGGCGGCCTTGACCGGGTCGCCGAGGCCGTCGAGTTGTTCGATGATGTCGCGGACCTTGGCAATCATGAGGTCGCCGGCGAAGTAGCCGTTGATCTCGTTGATTTCGGAGAACCCCTCGGCGCGGTGGCGGATGCCGGAGAGGACGCGCTCGGCCGACTTGACCAGGTTGGCGGCACGTTTGTTGCGTTTTTCCAGCAGGGAGGTTTTGCGGGTTTCGAACGCGTCGTAGACCTCCTCGCGTTTGGCGGCGAGCTCCTCGGCGTACTCATCGAACTCGGCGAACTTCCCCTCGAGTTCCTCGATCTGGACCATGACTTTGGTCAGGTACTGCTCGCATTTGTCCGGGCTGTCGCAGAGGTCGAGGAAGTTGACCACGGCCTGGCCGAGCAGCTTCAGCTGGGCGCCGAACTGGGCGGTGCCCTCGGCTTTCGCGAGCGACTGCCGTCTGTTCTTCAGCTCGGCGCGGACGGCGTTGAGGGTCGAGTAGATGCCGGAGATGGAATCGATGATCGCGGTCGTCTGGGTGGCATCCTCGATCTTGAGGTTGGAGACGACGTCGATGAGCATTTCGAGCTCGGCGCCTGCGGTGTCGAGGGCCTCGGCGGTGGCGTCGGCCTCGGTGACCTTTTTGAGCTTCGCGATCGAGGCTTTCTGTTCATCGACTGCGGAGCGATACGGGTCGAGCGCCTCCGGGGTGAGCAGGAAGGTGACGGTTTTGTTCGATACGGCCTCGGTGGCGGCGACGACTTGTTCCTCGAGGTTGGTGACGACATCCAAATCGATATAACGCAGGTCGCGCAGGCCGATGATGTCGCCCCGGAGCGTGCGCAGCGAGGTCAGCTGATGGACGTAGCCCTGGATGTCGTCGGGGGGGGTGTGCTCGACCTGACGCAGCAGCGTGGCGACGGTCTCCTGGGTCGCTTCGGTCTGCTCGGCGGTCGACTGGCGGAGCTTGACCACCTTGTCGAATTCATCGATGGCGGAGTTCGCGGCGGCATTGATCTCGCGCAGCGGCTGGGAGAGGTTGAAGGCGTCGTCCTTGCCGAGCCAGAAGTAGGCGTCATTGATATCGCCGGTTTTTTTGACCAGGTCGAGGTAGAGGCCGGCGTAGGAGTCCTCCTTGCCGAGCAGGTTGAGGACCTCCCGGCACTCGGCCATGCAGCGGACGATGTCGGCGTTGCCTATTTTGAACAGGAGGGAATCGTTGGCCTTGATGTTGGCGGCGGAGAAGTCGTCGTCGAGGTAGGGTGTCTGCCAGACTTGGATGACGTGGTGTTTGCTGGCTTGTGGAGCTTGCACTCCGCCATCGCTCGTCCGCTGTCCCTCTCCACGGAAGTAGAGCAGTTTGCCATCGGGAAAGAGCGAGTAACCGGAACAGATGATCGGGGTGTCGACGGTACGTTCGATCAGGTTGTAGGAGAGCAGGACGTAATCGCCGCTGGTGCGGTTGTAGAAAACAAACAGGGTGTCCTCGCCGTTGGCGCTGGCGATGCGTTTTTCGAAGCGCATGTCGACGATACCGTGGTCGAAGGTCTTCGCCTCGCCGGTCAGTTGCAGGTAGCCGTTGGCGAAGATCAGTCCGTGGTCGTCGGGGAGCAGCACGCACGAGTGGCCGATGGCATCGATCCGCTGGACGCTCTGGGTTTTCTCGTTGTAGACGAGGTAGCGGTAGTCTTGCTCGCGGTAGGGGAGGACTTTGAGCAGGATAAGCGGGCCGACGACGGCGTAGAATATCTCGGCGTCGTCGAGGGTTTGGTCGAGGTCGGTAACATCCTCGGTGTAGATGCCCTGGCCGGCCTCGGTGTTGTCCTCGATCTTGATGGTGAGGTCGCCGCCCACGGTTTCGACGAAAATCCTGTCCTCGATGGAGATGTGCGGATGCACGCCGGGGCGTTGCATGTCGCGGTGGGCACGGATCCACTCGAATTCCTGTTGCGGCGGGAACTTGTATTCGTGGTCGAAGCGGTTGCCGAGGTAATCGAGCGTGCCGTCGCCCTTGATCAGCCACTTGAAAGTCTTGATGTCGTCCAGCTTCTTCCCGACCCGCATCGCCATGTAGAGGTGGGGGCCGGTGACCATGAATTTGACGAAGGTCGTTTGTTTGTAGTACCTGTAAAGGTAGGAAAAGTCGTCGGCAAACTCGCCGTTGAGGATGTCGGCGGTGTCAGTCTTGGTGAATGTGTGGGTGTCCGGGTCGTAGTCGTAGACGGCGAAGACGTCGTCGGGGTCGGTGGTCTGTTTCAGTCCGAACTGGATGTTGTAGCCGAAAAGGAAGCGGTTGGCGCCGATGGATACCATGTCGCGCGGCACGCAGTTGTGCTCGGTGCTGACCCGTTCGGTCGCGACCAGGGCGGGGTCGATGGCGCCGAAGATCTCCTTGCGCGCGGCGTTGAGTTGCTCGATGCGTTCGAGCAGGTCGGCGCCGTGTTTTTCCATGCGGCTGCGGATGACCTCGTAGGAGCCGCCTTCTAGTTGCTGTTGATGGGACATTTTTTTGGAACCACGAATCTTACTAATCTTACTGATTATTCTTGGGTTGCTAATTCAATTTTTGAACCACGGAAGGGCACGGAATGCACGGAAGGAAGACTTAGGTTGTGTGTTCCTTGGGATGTGAACTCAGGTTGATTAGTGGATGATGCGTTCGATTTGGATTTTGGGGTGGTGGCCGAAGTTGATTAGGATGCCTAGGCGTTTGTTGGTGGCTCTTAGGTAGTTGTGGACTTGGGCACGGTGGGTGTCGTCGAGGGTTTTGGCAGCCTTGAGTTCGATGACGATTTCATCGTAGCAAATGAAGTCTGGTTTGTAGTTTTTTCTCAGGGGGTGCCCTTTGTAGTTCAAGCTCAGTGGAGGCTGAGCTACAAAGGGAATGTTTTGAAGGGTCAGTTCTATTTCCAGACATTCTTGATAGACATCTTCCAGGAATCCACTGCCTTTGTCCTTGTAGACCTCAAAACAAGCGCCGCGTATGGCGTAGCTTTCATCTTGAAGTAGTAAACTCATAACAAAACTTCCGTGTATTCCGTGCCCTTCCGTGGTTCCAATTCTTCTAGCCGAGGAAGTCCTTGGCGGGGGTGTCTTTGAGGTTGAAGCGTTCGGCGGCGTTGAGGAAGGTGAGCAGCTGGTTGCGGTTGTCGCCGTCTGACTTGGCGATGAGGTTGCCCAGCAGGGCACCGACGGAGAGGTTTTTGATGTCCTCGGTCTCGATGCCGTATTGGTCGATCCATGACGAGATCTGGCTCTTGTAGTATTCCGGGTCGCCGTTGAAGAAGGTTTCCTTCACGTCGCCGAGCACGCGGGAGTTGTCGACGGTGCGGTCGACGGCCTTACCCGAGGTGATGGCGCTGGTGATGCGGTCGAAGAACTGGGTCTCGCCACCGACGATGTCGATCTTGGCGGACTTGAGGGCCTCGCCCACGACGATGGCCTGTTGTTCGGCAATCTGGCGTTGGACATCGATCTCGGCGAGTTCGACGGTCTTTTCCTTCTCGAGTTCGAGTTTGAATTCCTCGTGCTCCTGGCCGGACTCCTCGAAGAGTTTCATGGCGTCGGCCTTCTTGTGGATACCATCGGCCTCGGCCTCGAACTTGAGGCGGTTGACGGTGGCTTCCGCGGTGCCTTGTTTCTCGGTGGCGTCGGCCTTGGCGACCATGACCTCGGCTTCACCCAGTCCGACGGCGGCGGCCTCCTTGGCGGTGGCCTCGGCGAGCATCTTCTTGGCGAGCGACTGCTTCTCGGCGGCAACCTGTTCGGCCTCGGCGGCGACGACGACTTCCTCGGCGTGCAGTTCGGCGGCTTGTTTGTCGGCATCGGCGGCCTTGACGCGTTCGTAGAGTTGTTGGTCGGCTTTGAGGATGGCCGCTTCCTTGACCGCCTCGGCGCGCTTGATCTGTTCGATGAGGATTTCCTGCGCCTTGGCCTCGGCGAGGGTGACGGTGACCTGTTTGGTCCGGTCGGCGCCGGCAAAGGCCTCGGTGTCCTTGATTTTCTCCTGCTCGATGACCACGGTTTTCTCCACCGCGACACGCTCCTTGATGACGTCCTGGATTTCCTTTTTCTGGACCTCGATGGCCTTGTCCTTCTCGATGTCCTTGAGTTCGGTGACGCGTTGGCGTTCGATGGATTCGAGTTCCTGGTCGCGTTTGACGCGCTCGATCTCGACGGCATCGGTGCGCTCC
>JARFRT010000566.1 GCA_029287105.1 Akkermansiaceae bacterium
CGACTTAAGGTCGGATCAACGTCCACAATCGGCTTCACCTCCACCAAGGCAATACTCTCGTATTTCTTGGGCATCACATAAGTAATGACCGCCGCCGTGAGAAAAACCAGAAGGAAGGTGAGAAGGATAACCCCGTAGCGATTCTTAAGAACCTGCCAATAGTCAATGGCGTGCAAAGAGGCTTCGTTCTGATTGGTATTTTGATTTTGCATTTATACGGGTAATGGCCGTGGTGTCGGCTTATTGTTGGCTGGCTATGGCGGGGGGCTGTTCTCTCCAAAAACTATGGAGATGTAAACAAAAAAGCCGTTGCAATGTTAAGACACTGCAACGGCTTATATGTTCGGATTTTTTGACAGGAATCTTAGAACTCGACGCGAACGCCGAGGGATGCACGGTTACGCTCGTAGGTGCGGCTGGCTGCGGCAATGCCAATGCCATTGCTGGCATCACTTTCGGTCCAGTTATAGGAACCAGTGACATAAACGCCATCGTTCACCTTGTAGGAGAAACCGAGGTAGAGGTTAAGGAGGTCCTGGTCCAGATCTGCAATCGCAAACCCGCCCGGGACAGTACGGCCGTCTTCCATATCCGTCATGATCACGTTGAGACCGGCATGCAAGGTAAGCTGCGGGGAAACAATGTAATCAGCGGAGACACCGACACGCAAGGTGTTGTTGGTGTCGTAGGTGTAACCGGGGAAGCTGGTTCCATAGTCTTCCACACCGTAGCGAGCGAATGCGCGAACACTCAACTGCTCGTTGACACGGGTGCGCACGGCGGCTTCGGCAAACGGGCTGTCACTGCTGGCACCACCGTCCACGTCACGCATCTGCATACCCGCCTTGACGGCAAGAACGGAATTGGGACTGAAACGGTGCTCGATACCGAGTGTGACATAGTGGTTGGTGGAATCACCGGCTGAGCCGCTTGAATCCGTTTCGCTGTAGCGATAGTCGAGCGTCCAGATGGTCTGCTCAGACGTGCGATAGCGGAATTGGTTGTAAACGGAGGTGATCAGACGATCGTTCGCCGATGAGATAGTCGCGTAATCGAGGCCACGGACCTTGACACCGGTGTAGGTTGCGAAACGCTCGCTCCAGCGGTAACCCACAGCATTGTCGGACTGGTAATGCAGATACTCGCCAATTTGACGGTCGACGGAAAAACCGTAGCTGTAGTCTGGCTCCAGCTCGTAAGCAACGTAGTTGCGGCTGCTGAAACGGAGACGCTCGCTCACGCGGTGCGCCCAGTTGATACCCAGACGAGCCTGTGCAAACGCGTCATCGCTGCCGACGGCGGCAGGAGCATCGAAGTAGTAGGTGCCACCCACACGTGCAAACACATCCCATGTGGTTTGCGGTGTGATGCTCACGAGTGCCGCGCCAACGTAGGCGGAGACAGAGGTTACATCATCTTCGAATCCAGGGGAGCCCGGGAGCACTGTAGGACTGACGTTGTCGTCATAGTTGAAGCTGACACCGGCATTCCACTTGAGGGGGGAGCTTTCCGAAGCTTCGTCGTTAGGAGCAATGTCGTAAAGACCCTGGGCGGATGCCGCGCTTAACGAGGCGAGCAGTACGGTTCCTGCGATAAAATGTTTTTTCATAGTATTGTTAGATTTGGGTTTGGTTGACTAATTCCTGTCTGCTATCGAGACACGGAAAAACTGTCCTCGTTCGTCGAAGAAGGAGGAGTCACGGTAGGAGGTTGAAGACCTGGAGGGAACAGGGGGAAACCACCGGGGCCACCGAGTGTGGGGCCAACGGGTCCTTGTCCGGGGAAATCAAGTGGGTTCTGAGGAACGGAAGGTGGGATCACAACGACCTTGCCGCCTTTCTCATCACCTTTGGCGCTGTGACCGGAGTCACCGCCACGTGCTGCATACTTGGTAACAACAGCTTGAACTTCGGCGAGGGCGTCGGGCGCCACGGCAACGGCACACTGGCCGATGATGCGGACTTTGCTGGGGGCGACTTCAATAGCAGCCTCAACGATTCCTGCGACGAGTTGCTTGTCGGCAGCGGATGCCACGATGGCAGCCTTGACGACTTCACAAGCACAGGACTCGTTCTGGGCAACCTGGGTTGCGACCAACTCGAGAACTCTTTCCGGGTGAGCGGCAACAGCTTTTTTAACAGCTGTGGACACTTTATAACAATCGGGAGCTTCTGCGTAGACTGGTGTAACCAGGGCGAGCACAGCACCGAACAGCGCGTATTTCATAGTATTTTTCATAGTTTGTTATCCTTTCTGGGTGAATGGATTATCCTGTCACAGATAAGCGGGTAGCGGGAATCGAACCCGCATAATCAGCTTGGAAGGCTGGAGCTTTACCATTAAGCTATACCCGCAAGGGTGGATACATTAAACTCGAGACCAGTTGGTGCAGCAAGTACTAAATTGAGTATTTTGTTATTTTTTTAAACCTTTTTAAAACAATGTTTGACGGCGAATTTCATTATTCCTCATAGTCTGGCGCTGTTTTGCGCCGGCAACCATCACCTCGCGACCCTCGTTGGGCGGGGCATGCGCCGCCCGTTCAAAAACCCGCTCACAGGCCGGTGGGGTGGTCGATAAATTGGCTATCCAGGCTGAATTTCCGACCTATTTCAGCGGCAAGGGCCCTGACACCGAAGGTTTCCGTGGCGTAGTGGCCGGCGTAGAGCACGTTAATGCCGAGTTCCTCGGCCAGGGAGTAGCTCCAGTGCGGGCCCTCGCCGGTGATGAAGGTCTGGATGCCGCATGCTGCCATCGCGGCCACCTCTGAGCCGGCGCCGCCGGTGATGATCCCGACCCTTCCCGCGTGCCGCGGTCCGCCGGGGCACAGGTGCACGGGTCCCGCCACGATCTCGGCCAGTTGGCTTTGGAGGTCACTTCTTTTGATCTCCAGGTTCTGGCAGAGTCCGAGTTGAATGCCCTTCCAGTCGAAAAACGGTTCGGCGTCGTGCATGCCGAGCTGGGTGGCGAGTTGCGCGTTGTTCCCCCATTGCGGGTGGATATCCAGGGGGATGTGGGCGCTGTAGAGCGCCATGCCAGCGTCCAGGGCGCGTTTCAACTTTTGGTACACGGCCCCGGTCACGGGCTGCGGCCCTTGCCAGAACATGCCGTGGTGGACCAGCAGGAGGTCCGCGCCGGCATCGATCGCCTTGTCAAATACCGGCAACGAGGCATCCACCGCCGCAACGATTTTTGTCACCACCCCGCCGTTTTCAATTTGCAACCCGTTCACCGCCCCCGGGTAATCCGGGATTCCGCTGATGTTGAGTTCGCGGTCGAGAAAATCCGTCAATGCTTGCAGGCTTGCCATGACGGGATCCTACCTCGTTTGCCGGGTAATCCCATGCAAAAAAACAGGTGACGGGGCGATGGCGGGCGCGGCATCGATGGCATCCGGGTCACTTCAACCCGAGGTGCTTCTCGAGCAGCAGCTCGAAGGTCTGCCGGTCCTTGGTCGCGCCCTGGATGATCAGGCTGTCCTTGAGCAGGATTTTCGGCATGACCGGTGTGCTTTTCACCAGCATTTTGTAATCCGCGATATTTTGCCGGAGCACCGCATCGACCCAGGAGGGATCCACCGCTGACATCCGCGCCTCACCCACCAAGCCGTATGCCATGGCTTCGGCCGCCTCAACCGGCTGGGCATGATAGTCAAACAACCACTGGTGAATCTCGGCAAACCGGGACCGGTCGGCGCGCCAGACCTTCAGGGCCAATGCGGCCAGTTCGCAGGCGTGGGCATGATCGTCCGCACCCCGTGGCAGGTTGGGGTTGCACTGCCTGTTGAGAGGAATCGGCAGCACAACGACGGCAAGCTTGCCGGGATGGAGGGCCATGATCTGCCCGAGTTTTTCATGCATGTCGCGGCAGGATGCGCAGGTGTAGTCGAAGTACTCCACGATCACATGGTCGGCGTCCGCATCCCCGAGGTGCGGGAGCTCCGCGACCCGGTAGGACTTTTCCCCGTCGAGGAAGGAGACCAGCCGGCCTGTCCCCCGCGCGTGGGCGTCATGGCTTGCCGGTGCGCCGGCTCCGGTCAGGACGTCGACCCGGTGGGTTTCCGGTCCGGGGCCGAAATGCTGCACCGCCGCCAGGGCCAGCACCATGGCGAGGGCGAGGGTCAGGGCCGAGGTCGTCCTGCGCGACAGCCCCTCCGCCTTGAGCTCGACGCCCAGGATCAGGATTCCCAACAGGACCCCCAGCCCGTGCATCGTCATGCAGTAGGGGCATAGCGTATGCAGGACCCATAGTTGCAGGGCGGTGAACCATACCGCGGCGGCTAGAAACATCCACGCCGCAAGCATCCTGCACCAGCGCACCCGGGCGCCACGCATCCACAGGCTGGCCAGCACGGCGATGTAGAGCAGCGATGAAAAAGCGCTGACCGGAACCACCCCGAACACGACGGACCACTTGCTGCCCAAGACATTGGCGCAGCCGCTGCCCGCACCACAGCCGGCCAGGCTATTGATCCGGCCGGCCAGCTTCTCGATGGTCAGCCACAGGCTCATGCTTGCCGCGGCGACGGCCACAAGCGCGATCAGCCATTTCACCAGCGGCTTCATCTCCATGGGTCTTGTCATGCATGCCATCTTCTTCATCCCGGCCCCGATGACGAGTCCAGAGTTGGGGGCGCAACCGATTTTTCAACAAATCATTTCCATGCGATCAGTCCCGTTTTTTCGGCACGCCATGATCGTCCAGAGCGACCCAGTCATCGCCCTCGCGATTACGGCGCCAGCCATTGATGGCGAACAGGAGTGTCAGTGCGAGGAAGAAAATGGCCGTCTCCATCAGAAACGGGCTGGTTACCAGGGCCAGGCACATCCGTCCCAGCTCGCCGGCAAAGCCGGGCAGGTAGGCCGAGGCCGCAATCCCACCCAACATCAGGAAAAAGAAAGCGACCAGTGCCGAGCCAATGGCAATATGTTTTGACCTCTGCATGCTGCTGTGTGCCGTCCTGTAACCCGTTCTGGCCGATATGCCAGATGTTTTCAACCGTCTGGGGCAAAAAGTACCGGGAACAGGGGTCGAACCTGCACGCCCTAGGGGCACTAGATCCTAAATCTAGCGTGTCTACCAATTCCACCATCCCGGCTTGGAACGAGCGGACTATAGTGAAACACCGGGTTATGGCAACGGGTTTCTTTCCCGAAATGACCAACCCGGAATTCAGCCACCACGTCGCCACTTCAATCCGCAAACCTAAACCGAGGCGAGTGCCTGCTCCATGGCATGGACGGTTGCATCGATCTCGTCGTAGCCGTGCGCCATGCTGATGAAGCCGGTTTCGTAGGGGCTCGGT